>CAZGDO010000001.1:0-51077 GCA_964524365.1 uncultured Gammaproteobacteria bacterium
ATTTGATAAAAACATTTTTTGGCGCGGCAGTCATTTCGCTTATTCTATCGTTAATCATTGATTATGTTGCTGGCGAAAAATCACTGTATATTCTTATTCCAGTTTACGGCTCATTGTACGTAGTTGGGCTCTTTGTTTTAAAAATATTCACGACGCAAGACGTAAAAACAATATTACGAGCTGTTGTAAGTAAAAAAATATGAGAAAAACACTCTTTCTGGTAGAAGAGTATCCTCCCTATAAGGGGGGCGTTGGACGTTTTTTACATCAACTTGTTTTTTATCTGCCATTCGAAAAAAGGACTGTTATTGCCCAACACCAGAGAGATGTTGAGTACCCAGAGGATGTGCAATCAGTACAAATGTTTGCTCCCTACATTTGGCCTCATTGGCTCCCCGTGCTTTTTAAGTTACTACGAATAGTGCGAATTAAAAAAATTGAGCATCTTGTTGTTTCATCCGTACTGCCTTATGGTCTCATTGCTTTAGCTATAAAATTTCTAAAAAAAATTCCTTATACGGTTGTAGTCCATGGTATGGATATCTTGCATATACAAAAAAATCCTTGGAAACGTCAAATTGCAAAAATTGTTTTATCAAATTCTGATTCAATTGTTACCAATAGCACGTTTACCAAAAATCAATTACATGCATATTCCATAAACAACACAAAAAGTGTCATTATTCACCCTGAGGCATACTGTACCCCTGAAGCGTTTACGCCACGGATTTCTTCAAAGGTACAATCTTTTATTAAAGGTAAGAAACTAGTTTTATCTGTGGGTCGTTTAGTAAAACGTAAAAATTATAAAACAGTCATTGAGTTAGCTTCGAGATTCAAACAAAATCAAGGTGTTGTTTTTCTGATATCAGGTGATGGTCCAGAAAAAACGGTTTTGCAAAAACTCATTCAACAGCAAGAATTAGAGTCAACGGTTCGTATCGTACAAGCAGATGACGAAGAATTAGCAGGTTTATATTCACAAAGTAAATGCGTTTTATTTATCCCCACCTCTTTTTATGGTGATGTAGAGGGGTTTGGAATAGTAGGCACAGAGGCTGCGAGTTTTGGAATCCCCTGTATAGCCAGTAACCAAGGGGGCGTCCCAGATGCAGTTATAGAAAATCAAACAGGCCTGCTTTTTGATCCGTTAGATATTAATTGTATTTATAATGCTTTACACCGTTTTTTGTTTGATGAGAAATATTGGCAAGAATTTCACAAGACTATTTTGGATTATACCCATAAAAACAAGAATAATCATGGCTCAAGTCAATTACTAAAAATGTTACTTGGTGATATGGGTGAATCAGATATTTCGGTGGTCATTCCAGCCTACAACGCCGAGTCCACAATTTTACCGTGTATTGAATCTATACAGCGCCAAACGCTCCAGCCAAAAGAAATTATAGTTGTTGATGACGGATCGACCGATCTCACTTCAAGGTTGGTTGCTTCCCATAAACCAAAGGTGGTACTGCTTAGCCAAAATAATTCAGGAGCGCCAAAAGCAAGAAATAGAGGAGCAAAACTTGCAACAGGAAGGTATGTCATTTTTTTAGATTCAGATATTCTTGCAAAACCTCGGATGCTTGAATGTATGAAGCGAACGCTACTTACACACAAAAACGCGTCTTATTGCTACTCTCGGTTTTACTTTGGATGGAAAAAGTTCCCCTCTTTTTCTTTTTCTGAAAGGTTGTTAAAAAAGCATAATTACATCCACACGTCCTCACTTATACGACGTAGTGATCTCGTTGAATTTGATGAAACGTTGCGGCGACACCAGGATTGGGATTTATGGTTAACACTTTTAAAACAAAATAAAACCGGGATACTATACCCCGAGTATTTATACAAAATTCAACTTCAAAAAAATCGAATCTCTTCTTGGCTCCCTTCTTTTATTTACAGAATTCCAATAGCAAAAAAAATAAAACGAGTGGCTGATTATGATGCATCATCTGCGATTATTCAAAAAAAACATGACCTCTAAAAATATATATGCTTCAGTGATAGTTGTAAGCTGGAACACAAAAGAACTTCTTCGCACCTGCTTACAGGGTCTTGTTACCCAAGAGGGCGTAGCACTCGAGATTTTCGTTGTCGATAACAACTCTTTAGATGGTACACAAGAAATGGTGTGTTCGGAATTTTCTACTGTTAAACTTATTACCAATATTCGAAACGCAGGATTTGCTGCAGCCAATAATCAAGCTTTACAAATTGCAAAGGGAAATTTTTTAGTTCTAATAAATCCTGATATAGAGTTTACTAGCACCAAAACATTGAAAGTTCTGCTTGAGTGTCAGCAAAAAGACAAATTTGGTATCGCGGGGCCAAAACTCCTTAATAGCGACAAAACGACGCAGCAAAGTGTTCGTTCAGATCCAACATTCACTTCACAATTGTTAACTTTACTTAAAATTCACGTTGTCTTTCCTAAACTCAAAAAGTTTAACGAATACTATTTACCAGATTTTAATTACTCTATTTCAAGAAAAGTTAAACAGTTAAGTGGTGCTTTTTTTTCAATTTCAAGAGAGTGTTATTCAAAAGTGGGTTTGTTAGATGAAAGTTTTTATATTTGGTTCGAAGAAGTTGATTACTGTTTACGAGCAAGGGAAGCGGGCTTTAATATTAACTACGTTTCGGAAATCTCAGTCATACACCATGGTGGGCAAAGTTTTCAAAAAGTAATCCCCGTAAATCGCCAAAAAATATTCAATCGTAGTCTTTTACTGTTTGCTAAAAAATATTTTACACACACACAATTTTTACTTTTAAAAATTTTTTCACCCATAAGTGTTGTGCTCGCGTTTGTCACACCAAAAAAAGTAAAACCCTTTATTTATAAAGTGAAAGCATAATATGGTTTTTACACGCAGACTACCATACGTAGCTATACTTACTTGTACAATTTTTGCGACTCTTTTTTTATTTATTAGCCCCCCTACAACTACTCCTGATGAAATTGCGCACTTAGCATATCCGAGATTCGTTACATCAGCAAAACAATTACCGAGCTTTATCTCATACGAGGATTTTTGGGAAAGCCATCAACCCCCATTATACTATTTAATAAGTATTCCGATAACAAAACTTTTTTCTTCCGTTCCCGTGTATACTCAGATACAATTAGATCGTTTTACCTCCTGGTTTTTATATGTTGGGGCTTTGTTTAGTATGTTATTTCTAAGCAAAAAATTGTTTGCTAACCAGAGTATAATTCAAACAGGAGCTATTATTGTACTTGGGATCCCTATGGTTGCGTATTTAGCGGGTGCTTTTTCGAACGATATTCTTATGTTACTCATTTCAATTTGGGTAAGCTATTGGGTCTTTATAAAGGCAAAAATGCAATTAAGTTTAAAAGACGCCGTTTTTTTTGGGCTAGTACTTGGTGCAGGGTTACTAACGAAAACGCATCTATATCCGCTCTTATTTGTTGCAACAATAATCGTTCTTTGGCGTAAAAAATTTATACTTTGGGTGGTGACTGCAATTTCTACCTTAAGCATTTCGGGTTGGTGGTTTGCTCATAATTTTCGAACTGTTGGGGATATATTCGGACTTTCAAATACAAAAGTTCTTTGGCAATCTCAATACATAAGCATTTCAAATTTTTCGGAAGTTGAAAAAATGATTGAAAAGATATTTTCTGGGTTTTTCGGGGTTTTTGGCAAATTTAACATAGCTTTCCCTTTGTTTGTTTATATTGTTCTTGCCGTAGGTTCGCTTATACTGGTTATTTACGCTTTAATTAAATATCGCGAAAAAAATATACAACGATTATCCGCGCTTATATTAGTTTCAATATTATTTGTAGTTATACAAAACTTCACTTTTTTTCAGCCTCAAGGTCGTTACTTATTATCGATAGTCCCGTTAGTGGCTATTTTGTTTGGTTTTGGACTAACTGACATTAAAAAGAAAGAGACACAACGTTTAGTTGTAGGGGTTGTTGCGCTTGTTGTGCTTGTTTTAAATAGCTATGGTCTTTTCTTGGTACACTCATATTTTGAAAACAACCCAGTATCCTCAATGGTTTTTCCAAGGTCAATATCATTAACCGAAGTGCATTGGAATGGACAAACAGACAAAATAGAAAGCTCAAAAGATTCGATTATCCTGACACTTCCGGTTAAACTTTTTACATTACAAGACATGAGACTTGCAACCTCAGGTAATCCAGTTGTCCATTTGTTTTCAAATAATGCAAATGACGTAGCGGTTCGTGTTTTCTGGAAACGACTAGGAGATTCATCGTTTACCGTTGAACGTTCTATAGAAACATTTTTTACCAACTCAATACTTGATATAGAGTTACCTATAAATGAAGAAACTCTTTTGCAAGATATACAAGTTGAATTTAAAGGCGCTCATGATAGTATTATGTTACAGGCATTCAGTCTTTCTAATTAAAAGCATATCATGAAGGTATACCCAAGATTTACACTTATTTTAGTAGCGCTTCTATTGCTTATTTTTTCGTTTATTGGGTTTGTTAATCCGATTGTAAATCATATTTTTTTCATATTTCTTCTTACGTTTATATTCTTAATTTCGTTGATTAAACTAGAAATTGCGGCTTATGCGATACTTGCAGAACTTGCGATTGGCGGTCAAGGTTACCTTTTTTCTCTTACAATTGCTGGTTTTCCAATTTCGCTTAGAATAGGCCTATTTGGTGTTGCGTTTGTTTCCCTAACCTATCACTTATTAAGAAAAAGGAAGTTTCCTAAAATTGCAACAACTAAATTTGCTATTCCTTTTCTTTTACTTTCTTTTTTTATAGTAGTAGGTATGTTTCGTGGTTTGACACAAAACGACAATTTGCTCAATTTGTTCGACGCGAATGCATACGTAAGTATACTTTACGTTGTCATTTTTGCTGAAGCATTTTACCGTAAAGTTACATTAACAAAAGCTGTTACAGTTTTACTGTCCTTTTCGGTTGCTCTTGCTATAACCACAATCGGACTATTGGGTTTATACGCAACCTCACATTATGATACGTCTTTGACTTCAGCAATTTTTATAACCCAAGATATACGGGAAGAGTTGTCAAACCAAAACTCTTGGGAGCAAGAGATAGTGAGACAACGAATTGGTCCCGATGAGAGACAATTTGTGTATGATTCTTCAGTGACTACAAAAACGAAGCCAGCAAGTTACCGCTGGCTCCGAGCAACAGGCACAGCCGAGATTTCCTATATTTCTGGACGTTTTTTTCGAGTTTTTTCCCCAAGCCATATTTTACTTCTTTTTAGTCTTTTTCTTGCCCTTTCACTTTCCTGGAAAAAACAATCTACAAAAATACAAATTTTCACTTTGTGCGGAATATTTCTTATGTTAGCTTCCATATTAATTAGTTATTCAAGGAGTCTATGGTTAGGAGTCTTTTTGGGAATGCTTATTTTTGTTTTTGCATGGTTTAAACAAACAGTTTACAGACAACGTTCACTTATATACGCGTTATTGCTTCTCGTCATTTTTGGTTTCCTATTTTTTTTTACAGGAATTGGAGATACGATTTTAAACAGAGTTACTTCCATAGCCCACCCATCAACAGAAGTCGCAAGCACTCATAGAATTGAATTAGGTAAAGCGTTACTTACTCAAATTTCTCATCATCCATTATTTGGCACTGGGTTTGGTACGCTTGTTTCATTTCCAACCGTGTTACCAAATGGTGAAATTATAAAAGCATCCTTTTATATTTATGAATGGGCGTATTTGGATGTCGCCGTAAAAATAGGACTGATTGGACTTTGTTCATTTCTAATAGTTTTTACTTACACCTCAGTCTTGTTAATAAAAAAATATATTCAAACAAACGATCAAATATTGTTTGGTTTTTTTTCAGGATTTTTTGCTTGTCTCGTTGCAAACGTTACAACACCTATTTTTACACACCCCTTAGGTTTTGGTCTACTCGGTTTTACAATCGCATATCTACTTTATACATATGAAAGTTCAAATCCAGCTCGTTACTTGGAATAGCGCAAAAGATCTCCCTCATTTTTTTGAGAGTGTTTCTAAACAACAAGAGCCTGTCTATGAGGTTGTATGCATAGATAATAATTCACAAGACGAGACTCAATCAATTTTAAAAAAAGAGAGAGTAACTACTATTTCTTTACCCAAAAATACAGGTTTCTGCCACGCGCACAATATAGGTTTTTCTAAAGCCCTTCTTGATCAAGAAATTGATGCGGTTCTTATTTGCAATCCTGACATCATTTTAACGCCAACCTGCCTTCAAGTACTAACAAAAAAAATGCAATCAGATAAACAAATAGGAACTGTAAGCGGAGTTTTACTTAGACAAAATCAATTGACTGAAGGGTTAAAAAACGGTATAATTGACTCTGCCGGTATTGAAAAAAAATTCGGCTACCGTTTTACTAATAGGGGAGAGGGAAAGATGTTTGATAAGTCATTTAAGGTAGATGCTGAGGTCTTTGCTAATACAGGTGCTTGTTTTTTAATTTCTCGTGTCGCGTTACAAGCTATCGCAACTAATAAAAGTAAGACGGTTGAATTTTTTGATGAAACGTTTTTTGCTTATAAAGAAGATGTAGATCTTGGTTGGCGAGTTCAAAAAAAGCAGTTAAAAAATATTTGTGTCGGAACTGTTATCGGCTTTCACGAACGTCACGTAAAAAAAACACTTGGCTACATGGGCAAGTCATCTCGTATTGTAGAGCTATCGTATAAAAATCATTTATATTTACTTAGAAAACACTATCGTTTTATTAACGCGCCCCTTGAAAGCATTGGAATCATTTTTTATGAATTTACTAAATTATCATTCCTTTTATTATTTAGACCAAAACTACTTTTTAAAATTTTGAGGGGGGGGAACTCTATCTTATGAAGCTTTCAATCATTATAACAACATATAATAACAGGGGACTGTTACGTCAACTTTTAAACGGTTTGCGGAACTTTCCTCCGAAAGAACAACACGAAATTTTTGTTGTCGATAACAATTCATCTGATGGCACATCAAGTATGATGCAGATTGAATTTAGCAACATCACTTATTTGAAAAACGAAAAAAACGTTGGGCTAGCAAAGGCGAACAATAAGGCCATAAAATTATCCACGGGAAACTTTATCCTCATTTTGAACCCTGATATTGCGGTTTTTGAGGGAAATATAGATCGTTTAGTGCAATTCATGGAAAAACACCCTAAGGCGGGTTTAGTTGGGCCAAGACTTTTGCATCCTGATAAATCAATTCAGTATTCCACATTTTATTTTCCAAAATGGTATATCCCTATTTTTCGTCGTACACCGTTGGGAAAATTACCGTGGGCAAAACGACAATTACACTATTACCTCATGAAAAATTGGGACCATAGCAAAAGTAAAACTGTTGATTGGGTTTTAGGCGCAGTCATGCTGATACGCAGGTCTGCTCTCGAACAGGTCGGACTACAAGACGAAGATTTTTTTCTGTATTTTGAAGATGTAGACTGGTGCAAAAGATTTTGGAAACAAGGCTTTGAGGTATGGTACGATGTAGATAGTTCTTTTGTCCATTATCATAAGCGTGAATCAGCAGAAAGTCCTGGATTAAAAGGGATATTTAATCCTCTTACAAAAATCCACATACAATCCTGGCTGACATATCTAAAAAAACATTGAACTTTTTTATGCCTAATTTTTCTAAACCAAGTAAACGATTACGTTTACTTGAAAATCCAAATAAGCGAAAACGCAAGAAGATACTACTAATTGGCTTGGCATCAATTTTTATTTTGTTGTTTGTAGTTTCTACCGCAACATATTTTCCAGCACAATCCGCGGTGCAACATATTTTTGCAATAAAAAAAATCAGTCAGGAACTTTCGCCAGCGAGCATAACTGATATTTCAGTATTACGAGGCAAACTAACGGAAATTGACGAACAGAATGCTGGTTTACAAAAGGATTTACGGCACATGCCTTGGCTCTCTGTATTCCCAATAGTGGGAAGTTACTATCATGACCTACAACATCTTTCAAAAGCGCTTGCTTCTAGTAAAAAATCTGTGGAAACTATTATTGATGTTATTGAGCCATTTGTTGAAGATATAAACTCAAAAGATTCTTCGCCAGAGGTAAATAGGGTTGTACAAATTTCAAGTATTCTTGGAGATTTGAAACTTCACCTAGATGATGTAATTAATGGTTTTTCAGAAGCCTCAAACGAGATGGGTCAAATTAAGACAGCGAAGTATCCGACAACATTTCGCGGAGCTTCTGTGCGCCCAGAGTTAGAAAAAATAATCTCAACAATAACTCAAGCAAATGCGTTTATAGTAAATGCACGACCAACCCTTGAAGTAGCTTCTTCTTTACTTGGAGAGCCTGAACCCAAGCAATATCTTCTTGTTTTTCAAAATGATAAAGAATTGCGAGCAACCGGTGGATTTCTTTCTTCCTACTCATATGTAACCCTCAATAAGGGTGAAATTACTACCACAACTTCCGAGGACTTATATACCTTGAGTAATAGAATATACGCGCAATGCCAAAAAGTTGATTGTGGCTTTACACCCCCACCACCAATACAAAGATATTTACGCAATGATGACGGTTCAATCCGAAAATTCTGGTCCATACTTGACGTGAATATTTCTCCAGATGTCCCAACGAGCATTGCAATGTTCGATAAAATGTATACTGCTCTTCCAAATGCCCCTCAATATGATGGAATTATTCTAGTAGATACACACGTTGTTGAAGAATTTTTAAAAATAACCGGACCGATAACTGTAAGGGGGACGGAGTTTAGTTTGGATACAGAACCCCTCTGTAATTGCACAAAGGTGATTTATGAACTTGAGCGATATGCCGAACTGATTGATCCGAGCCAACCAGACAGAAAGTCTATAATAGGCGACCTAATGCAAGAAATTCTTGAAAAAACACTCACAGCACCCGCTAATCAATTCCCAACTCTTTTTCAGGTGACAGGAGATTTATTTCAACGAAAAGATGTTGTGCTTTACATGCACGACGAAAATATCCAATCAGCACTTTCTTTGCTCAATTGGACTGGAGCGATTAATCAGACAACCAATGGGGATTATCTTCACATAAATGATTCAAATTTTGGCGGAAAAAAATCAAATCTGTATATAGAACAAAATGTTCAATTACATATTGACGACTCATCTAATGAAAAGAATGTCAACACCTTAACTATTACGTATACAAATCCCCAGAAAGACGATGGGTGGTTAAATCACATCTATCACGCGTACGTAAGAGTGTATGTTCCTCAGGGGTCTAATTTAACACAGGATAGTGGCTCAGTGAATCCAGTTACTGTTATTCCCGAAGAACTTGGTAAAACCGTATTCGAATCTTTTGTAAAAGTAAATCCACTGCAGTCACAAACTTTAACCTTCACATATGAAGTTCCTAGGGATAAAATTGATAAAGAGTCATACTCACTATTTATTCAAAAACAGCCTGGCAAAAAAGCATTTCCATATACAATTTCGATTGATGGATCGGCAAATCAAAATATTGTTCTTTCGTCTGATAAATATATTCGTCTACAGAAGTAGTGTATATGGAAACAAGCAATAAATTTGCTCTTTTTCCCTATCTTCTAAAAGTTTTTTTCATAATTTTTATTCCGTTGTTTGCCACCATATTTAACATTTGGAAGTTTTTTTTGGTTGTCGCAGTTCCTTTCCGCCTTGATTATGCTGAGGGCTTTGTTTTTTCAAATTCGATATCAGCGCTTCATGGAGTTTCAATATATCGTTTGACAGAAACAGCGCCGTATATATTTGGATTTTATACACCTTTATACAATTATATTGGTTCCTTGTTTCTTAGCATTTTTGGAACCGAAATCTCCATTTTACGAATTCTTTCCTTTATTTTTTTTCTCGCCACTGGTTATTGCGTGGCTTGGATTGTAAAAAAAAATACAAAGAGCACGATCGCTGCTCTGCTTTCTGCTGTTTTGTTGTATAGTTCGTTTATTGTATCACAATGGAGCGCTATTGCTCGGCCTGATATGTTGGGACTTTTCCTAATCGCGCTTGGTATCTCAGTGAGTACGCTCAATAAAAAAAGTAAGGGAGTGCTTGTCGTGATTGCTGCTTTATTCGCGTTAGCTTTCTTTGCCAAACAACAATTTGTTTTTGCGCCACTCGCGTTATGTTTAACTTATTTATTTGAAAATAAAAAGAAGGCTGTTTTTTTTGGAATTATTTATGTTTTTTTTCTGGGAATGGGCATCTTAACACTCAGTATTTTTACTAATGGTGAATTTACGAAACAAATTTTTCTTTACGCAGGATCCGTCCCTTACACAAACCTTTATACAGCGTTTCGAATTATCGGTATAACCTGTGTAGCGAGCCTACCGTTACTTTTTCTTGCTACAAGAAGAATAACATCAAAACCAAAAAACTTTTTTTCCGTTTACTTGCTTTGCACACTTATTTCATTTGTTATGCTTGTTAGAGATGGTGGCATCCAAAATTATTTGCTTGAATTTATTCTTGCACTAATTCTCATTTCAGTAACAAGCCTGTCTTGGGAAAAAATTGAAGCTCTTCATTTTTTAAAACTAATTCCCCTAATTATAATTTTCCAATTCTTTTTTTTGCTTTGGTCATATAGTGCTTTCCCTTGGGAGATCAAGCAATACGTTACCGAACGTAAAAAACTATTTAACAAAGAAATTAGCAGTATAGAACCTGGGTCACGTTTACTGACGGAAGATCCACTTATTGCTTTTGCCATAGATTCAGAAATAACTATCGACCCCTACACATTTGGACAATTAATAGATTCACACCTACTTTCTTCAGTAAATCTTTTTTCCGAAATAAACACTGGTACATATTTATATATTGATGATTACGGAGCTTTTAATAGAATACCAAATTTTGAATCTTTCAAAGACGATTCGTATGACATTTTGTTAGAACTACGACTTGAGCATCCAGTAAAACCATTTGACTACAGTTTGTACAACAAAAACTTAATTACCGATATTGGAACGCTGTATGTATATAATCCTCAAAAATCCATTCCGAGTGGTTTGTAAAGGTGGCAAAAAAGTCTCAACCTGTTGACAAATATGTTAAAATATCAGATAGTTATGCTTCATTCATGGTATACTCTGGACATACGTAGCAATTAATCGAAACACAAAGTTTTCCAAGTATGAGTTTTTTTTCGAGAAAAATCGCTATTGACCTCGGCACCACATACACCCTCGTGCATTTACCGGGGAAAGGCATTGTGATCAATGAACCTTCTGTTGTGGCAATTTCAAAAATTGATAAAAAGGTACTAGCCGTTGGCAATGAAGCAAAAGAAATGCTCGGTCGCACTCCGGACACCATCGTGGCATTACGTCCTTTAAAAGATGGTGTTATAGCTGATTACAAAACTACTGAGGCAATGCTACGCTATTTTATTAATAAAGCACTTGGAGGAACCCGTTTTTTTAGACCAGAGGTTATGATTGCTGTCCCTGCAGGTATTACCTCAACCGAGCGACGTGCCGTTATAGAGGCAACCTTACAAGCAAGCGCAAAGGCGGCATATATTATCAAAGAACCTATAGCCGCAGCAATTGGGGCGAATATTCCAATAGGGTCCGCCTCAGGACATATGATTATTGACATAGGAGGTGGAACATCCGAAATAGCCGTTATTTCACTGGGGGGTATTGTAGCGAACACAAGCGCACGCATAGGAGGGAATAAGTTTGACTATGCAATCCAAGAATATACAAAAAAGAAATATGGCTTGGCAATAGGGGAGCGCACCGCTGAAGATATTAAAATTGCCATAGGATCAGCACTGCCGATTGATGAGCCTATGACTATGAACGTGCGAGGTCGAGATATGCTTACTGGACTTCCGCGCACGATAATTGTTGATTCCAACGACATTGTCGCCGCCATCCAAGACGAGCTTGCGGGTATTATACAAGCCGTTAAATCGGTTTTACAGGAAACTCCACCCGAGTTGTCTGCGGACGTAATTGACAAAGGTATGGTTTTTTCTGGCGGTGGCGCTCTTTTACGGAATATAGATAAGCTTATAACCCAAGAAACTGGTGTGCAGTCTTACATTGCAGATGAACCGCTCTTATGCGTTGCTAAAGGGACAGGCATAGCATTAGAAAACCTAGAATCATATAAACGAAGTTTGCTTTCCTCAAGCTAATGGTAATTGGTATTGATGCATCACAAGCAAATAAAAAAGAGCGGACCGGAACAGAATGGTACGCCTTTTATATTTTACGAGAATGGATACTAACAAATGCTTTTTCTGAGCATGAGGTTTGGTTATACATACAAATGCCATTATGCGATGACCTTCCGGCGCTACCAAAAAACTGGCACGTTCACATTTTAAAATGGCCACCAAAAATCTTTTGGTCTCAAGTACGACTTTCGTGGGAATTTTTATTTTCTAGAATTGATTTACTTTTTGTCCCTGCGCATACCATCCCTCTGATTCATCCAAGAAAAACCGTAACAATTGTGCATGATATCGGATTTGAAACAAATCCTGAATTGTATTCAAAAAAAAGTGTTGTTCAAATAAACTCATGGATTATACAAATTCTTATTTCTTTTTTTGTTAGAATCTTTACTCTGGGAAAATATGGAGCAAACGAACTCGACTATCAACGTTTTGGTTTACGTTTTGCTATAGCCCATACAACACTAATATTTACAGTTTCTCAATTTACAAAAAATGAAATTAGAAAAAAATTTGATAAACATCCTTCACTTGTTGTCGCATACAATGGAATACTTCATAAAGAATTCTACCACCCTTTTTCTAAAAAGTTAACTGCCTTGGTAAAAGAAAAATATTCCTTACAAAAACCATACATCCTTTCAGTTGGAAGAATTGAAAAAAAGAAAAATTCTCTCGAATTAGCCAAAATATTTAAACAACTTACAGAACAAGAAGTAGATTCTAATCTTGAACTTGTATATGTCGGTGGGGAAGGATTTGAATCCGATCAAGTTCATAACTATGTTAGTGCTCACAAATTAGAGCACCGCGTAAGGTTTCTTGGATGGGTGCCACAAAAAGACTTAGCGCCATTGCTTTCCGGTGCTTCATTATTCGCTTTTTTCTCTGCGTACGAAGGATTCGGCGTCCCCTTGCTCCAGGCCTTAGCAGTCGGAGCTCCGGTTGTTGCAAGCAATTTAGAGGTGTTCAGAGAGATAGCTGATAATTGCGCTACGTACTGCGACCCCCATGAAACAAAAGAAACTTCTGTTATTTGCCAAAAGATATTAGAAAACGCGCAACGTGAAACGGTTTCAAAATGTGCCGAACTAACGCATCGCTTTACGTGGGAGATAACAGCGAATATAATAAAAAAGAATTTAGAGTCAATTCTTGCAAAAAACTAGCTAAAATGGTATAGTTTTGCGTATCTCTTATGATAGCATTCAAACTAAAAAGGCTCCCAGGAACTTATCAGAATATCGTAGATTTAATACTTTCGGCAGAATCACGAGGGCTTCTTCCTAACTCCTTACTGTTCTATGGTCCGCAAGAAACAAGCACCGAATTCATTATTCGATCTTTGACAGAAAAGTTTCTTAATTCAAAAAAAATAGATCTACACCCAGACAAAATACTTCTCAAAGGTGAAGAAGCGAATCAAATTGGTATTAAAGATGCCCGATTCTTTCTAGACGCGTTTTCATCAACACCATTAATAGCAAAGAATAAAATCGGCATAATTCCGCATGCGGAAAGATTAACCACTCAATCACAAAACGCTTTACTTAAAATTCTTGAGGAGCCTCCTGAACACAGTCTACTTATTCTTGTTTCAGATACACAACATTCGCTTTTACGAACAATTCGTTCAAGGGTAACAAAAATTTTCGTACCTACTTTAGACCAAAGCTCTTACAGTCGTTTTTTGCAAGACAATGATATTGTTCCTGTATCAAAAACCTTTCAATCATATTGTTCTGGTAGAATAGAACGCACCATCAAAATGAACGACAAAGAAAGGGTCGCGGTGGGGACGTACGCGCACGAAATGTATCTCACGATCCGCAATAATCCCTACAATATTTTTAAATACTCCCAAACAAAAGACTTAAAACAGTTTTCAATAGAGGCGTGCTTGCCATATTTAATACAATTTGCGCATGATGATATTGCCAAAAATCCTTCCCCGTTTATTCAATCTTTGCTGACGGTGCTACTACTTTCTCAAAAAACCAATCTTAAAAAAAATATAGTATTAGAAATAGAAAACGTATGCGTCCAACGCTCATAAAAACAGCTATTATTTTACCCCTTTTCGCAATCTTTGTTTCAGCGTGCAGTTTAAACATTCAACAACCTCAAGACGCCGGGATTTTTTATTCAAAAGACTCAGGTCAAACTTGGGAACAACGAACATTTGTAGATAAAGGAAAGAAAGCAGATGTGACAATTTCATCCATTGATGTCCATGATTTTATTTTTCACCCTACGGAAGAAAACATAATGTACGCTTCAACAGCGGCTGGCATTTATAAAACAACCGATAAAGGAGTCCAATGGAAAATAACCCAACTACAAAATAACTTATATTCAGACTTTATTATCGACCCTCAGGCTCCAAGTATTCAATATGCTGCTTTAGCCGGCAAAATAGTAAAAACAACAACCGATGATGCGTCGTGGGTGCAGGTCTATGTTGAGCGGCCTGGTGTAGCGATAACATCGCTCGCATTAAACCCAAGTGCAACAAATATTATTTGGGCTTCAACAAGCGCAAAAGGTATTTTGAAAAGTGAGGATTTCGGTAACACGTGGACTCTTGTCGCGGAATTAAAAGACGTTGTAAAAAAAATTATTATACCCAAAGAAAACCCTTCAATTATATATGGCATTCTTATAACAAACGGATTCATAAAATCAACTAATAGTGGCGCAACCTGGGATGAAGATATTACTAAATCGCTTGATGCTTTTCAAGGAGCAAAACCTATTCGTTCTTTCCATATAAGAGAAAAAACAGCGGGCGATATTATTACCACTTCAAACTATGGCATATTACGAAGCACAAATGGAGGGGAAAGCTGGCAGCCTCTTCCTACTGTTGTACCGTTTAAAACGCAACCTATTAATGATGCGCTCATAAGTCCCGCAAACGTAAATAATATTTACTTTACAGCTGGAAACACCTTTTACAAATCAGTCGATGGGGGGGGTAGTTGGCAAACATTAAAATCACTTCCAACATCACAAAACATTGCGCTCATTCGAATAAATCCAAACAATTATTCGGATATGTTTGCTGGAATTATTAAAATAACAAAATAGTATGGACGAAATATCTTTAAATAAACCTATTGAATATTTACAGCAGGAACTATCATCTATTCGTTCGGGGAGGGCAACGCCTGCCCTTGTAGAGCATCTTATGGTGGATGTATATGAATCGAAAAGTTCTTTAAAAGAACTTGCGAGTATTACAGCTCCGGAACCCCAATCACTTCTTATCCAACCATGGGACGCAAATATAATTAAGAATATAGAGCATACAATACGTCAATCGTCTATTGGTATTGAACCAATTAACGACGGAAGAGTTATTCGTATAATAATCCCACCACTTACTGAGGAACGGAGAAATGAGTTTATAAAAGTTATTAAACAAAAAGCAGAAGAAGCTCGCGTTGCTCTTCGAAATGTTCGAGAAAAAGAAATGAAAGAAATTAAGAAATCACAAACTGCCAGTGAAATTTCTGAAGATGAATCTAAGATAATGCAAAAAGAAATTCAAGGCCAGATCGATACTGCCATAAAAAGAGTTGACGAAATAGTTGAGCGGAAAGAAAAAGAAATGCAAGTTTCATAATTATGATTGTTACAATACTCATTTTTGTTGCAGTAATCGCAGTAATTATTTTAATACATGAATTTGGTCACTTTATTACCGCGCGCATGTTTGGCGTATCAGTAGAAGAAGTGGGAATAGGTTTTCCGCCTCGCTTGACTGGTTTCCAAACAAAAAAAAGATTTTACTCAATTAATGCGATTCCGGCAGGCGGCTTTGTCAAATTAAAGGGAGAGCAGGGAGACCACGCAAATGATACCGATAGTTTTTCACATAAAAAACCTTGGAAAAGATCAATTATTCTCATTGCTGGAGTTACCATGAATGTTGTTTTAGCAATAGTCATTCTATCTGTCGGATACATGATTGGACTCCCTAAAGCCATAGAAACTGACCTTGGAAAGCACGCAACCGTTTCCAACCAACACATCCAAATTGTAGACGTCCAAAAAGACAGCCCCGCAGAGGCAGCGGGATTACAGGCGGGGGATATTATAACTTCCTTGAATGGTTCGCACCCGACACAGACCGAGGATATTAAAAGCATAACTCAATCAAATTTAGATACAGAGTTACGTATAACGTACACTAGGGAAGAGCGGGAATTTACAACAGGTGTAATTCCAAAAATTCTAAATGCAGTCCCCGACAGGCCAACTATTGGTATTGTAACGGTAGCGGCTGGTGATGTCTCGTATCCATTTTTTGTCGCCATTTGGATGGGTATTAAATAGGCATTTTATTTCCTTTGGATGATTATTTCAGCGTTATGGGGTATGCTGGTTAATCTTTTTACAAACCAACCTTCAGAAGGCGGACTCGTTGGACCAATTGGCGTTGCTGTAATTACCAGTAAATTCGCCCATCTAGGTTTCGTATACCTTTTACAGTTTGTTGCGCTCATTTCACTTAATTTGGCCATTGTGAACATTTTACCAATCCCAGCTCTTGATGGGGGCAGACTTCTCTTTTTGTTGGTAGAAAAAATAAAAGGAAAACCAATAAATCAAAAAACTGAGGCTCTCATTCATAACGTAGGGTTTATCGTCATATTGTTGTTGTTAGGTTTTATAACTATTCGAGACGTATTTCAGCTAGATAAAATAAATAATTTATTCTGAGTATGCTAGGTTCTCTGTTTGGAAAATTTTCCCGCGACATGGCAATCGACCTTGGGACATCAAATACATTGGTATACGTAAAAGATAACGCGATCGTCATAAACGAGCCTTCTGTTGTGGCAATTAACTCTCGAACTGATACGATAGTCGCGGTTGGCGAAGAAGCTCGTCAAATGGTTGGTAAAACACCAACTCACATTATTGCGTCTCGACCAATAGAAAACGGAGTTATTTCAGATTTTGAAGTTACAGAAAGGATGTTGAAATATTTTATTGATAAGGTGCATGAAGAGGTTCTTTCGTTTATGCCCCGACCACGCATTATTATTAGTGTTCCACTTGGATTGACCGAGGTTGAACGTAAGGCTGTCGAAGACGCGACATTACACGCGGGGGCTCGCGAGATATTCTTAGTTGAACAACCAATGGCCGCGGCAATAGGAACTCGACTTCCCATCCAAGACGCCTCTGGAACGCTTATCGTAAACCTCGGAGGGGGTATTACACAAATAGCCGTTCTTTCGCTTGGAGGTGTTGTAAACTGGAAGTCACTGTTAATAGCGGGTAACGAAATGGACAAGAATATAATTCAGTATGTTAGAGAACATTTTAACTTGCTTTTGGGTGAACGAAGCGCTGAAGACTTAAAAATTAGCATAGGGTCTGCTGAAGAGTTAAAAGAACCTATAGAAACAAAAATTCGTGGGAGAGATCTTATTACAGGTTTGCCAAAGGAAATTACAATCACAAGTAACCACATTTACGC
Source organism: uncultured Gammaproteobacteria bacterium (assembly GCA_964524365.1). Taxonomy (GTDB): domain Bacteria; phylum Patescibacteriota; class Patescibacteriia; order PEXW01; family CAZGDO01; genus CAZGDO01. The sequence goes on from CAZGDO010000001.1 coordinate 17,744, forward strand.
GGCACTTTCCCGTTCAATTCACACAATCATAGATACTATTCGCGATACCATAGAATCAACGCCGCCGGAGCTTGTCGCTGACATTTATGAGAGGGGAATTATGCTTACTGGTGGAGGGGCAATGCTACGAGGACTTGACCGAGCGATTTCTCAAGAAATTAAAGTTTCCGCACACATCGCAGACGATCCAGTAACAACGGTCGTACGGGGTGCTGGTATAATTTTAGAAGATTTTGAAAATCTAAAATCAATATTATTGTCTGGCACTAAAGAAGAACTCTTAAGACGCTAACATGCCCCAGAAGATTCACAAACCATTTCGTTTTTGGTCAATTTTAACGTCGGTTTTCCTTTTGCTTATTATTTTTGGTTATAGCGGAGCACGGAACAATTTCTTTAAGCCAATCGAATATGTTACAATTCCCATCCTTCATATAGGGCACACGATTGGGCAATGGATACAAAAAATACCTGGCCCATTCACTGAAAAGAAAACATTACTTAGACAAAACGAGGAGTTACAACAGGAAAATAAACGACTAGTACAAGAAAACAGTGCGTTACGGGCCATATTCGAGCAAGATCAAATTACTTTTAAAATTAGCGACTTTCTTGCCTCTATAAGCCAACGAGGGGTTTTAGCGCATGTCATTGGTAAATCGGTTAGTGAACAAAATATTCTTATAATTGACAAAGGTGGAGACAGCGGCATCGTAAAAGGAAGCGCGGTAATAACAAGTAATGGTATTTTGATAGGCACAATTGACCAAGTTCATGCCCGAGCTTCGTATGTGCTTCTTGTTACCGACACCTCACAAAGCATCGCGGCAAAAATTCAAAACGAGACTTCGTCGCCAGGCGTCATCAGCGGGGAATATAATCTAGCTCTTTCAATGGAACTCATACCCCAAAATGATCCTGTAGAAACACACCAAAGTGTTGTTACTTCAGCGCTTGAACCACTAATTCCACCAAATATTTTAATTGGATCCATCACTGAAGTAAGTAAAAAAGAAGGAAGTGTTTTTCAAAATGCAAAAGTTGTTAGTCCAATTCAACTAAATAGGGTTGAGACAGTTTCAGTAATAATTCCACCAGATGCAAATTTTTAAACACTCTTTCTTCGGGCTCGTGACCATGCTGGTTACTTTATTCCAAATAAGCGCAATTAGAACGATCGGTGAACATTCTTTTATTACATTACCAATAATTATACTGATGCTGTATTTGTTGATTGAAGGTTTCAGATTGACACTCATTCACACGCTTATTGCTGGTTTTATTTTTGATATCTTTAGTACTCAGCCATTTGGGACGTATACGGTTATACTTCTGATTATTGTTTTTTTAGGCTCACTTATTATGGCAACAACATTGTCAGTAAAGTCAAATTTGCCGATTTTATTTCTCGTTTTTCTATCATCTATCTTTTTTTATCTCACCCTAGAGTTTGTGGAGTATTTTGTGAACAATTTTTTACATAATAGTAACTCTTCATTTTATACGGGTACTTTTCTTTTGTGGATGTGCGTTGCGGCGGTTTTAAATAGCGTAAGCGTGCTTGCGTTATACCGAATATTTTCTTCAAAAAGAAACTTCAAATTGAAGCCGTATATGGTTAGGTAATTTATGAACACACGAAGAAGTAAAAATCCTTTTGTCTTATCTTCACATGTCGAGTTGAAACATCGAGGAAAACGAGTTGTCCCGGACTGGTCGCCCGAAGCTTCTGAACAAGCGAAAACACTCAGGAGCCCTATTATTTTTCGCAGACTACTGATTATATCTGGAATCTGCTTTCTAGCCCTTTTTATTTTACAAGTACGTGTTTTTTTACTTCAAAGCAACGCTTCAACTTATAAGGAAATGGCAGATGATAACCGTATCCGTATTATTTCTCAAGAAGCTCCCAGAGGCATAATTTTTGATAGAAATAATGTTGCGCTTACCGCGAATAGCCCAGACGTTGGTGTTTTTGTAACACTTGATGATTTCCCAAAAAATGAGATCGAACAAACTCACACACTTGAATTACTCACAAACTACACGCAAGTTCCATTGGAAGACCTTCAGAAACGTTTATTGGAATTAAAGGGCAAATCAACAATTCAGCCACTTCCACTTATTGAGCATATAACGCACGATCAAGCTATTGTCGTTTCAGTGCATGAAAAAGATCTTCCTGGTATTTATTTAACCCCACGGATATTTCGCTCATATCCACTGAGTGTGGCTGTTTCAAATATTTTAGGGTATACCGGCCAAATGACCGACAGTGAGTGGGCAAATTTAAATTCAAATGAGCGTTACGTTTTTAACGACACAATAGGAAAAACTGGGGTTGAACAAACGTATGAAGATGTATTAAAAGGCCAAAATGGGAAAGAGCGTATAGAAGTAGATGCCTTTGGTCGTATTTCTAAAATAGTGGCGTCTCAAAACCCAACTCCAGGAGAAAACATTACCTTGTCAATTGACTCCGAGTTTCAACAATATTTATATCATGAGGTCGGTAAAGCAGTCTCCGCTGCTCATTCTCCGGGCGGAGCCGCAGTTGCTCAGGATCCTCGTACTGGTGAGGTTCTCGCGTTGGTAAGCTGGCCTTCATATGATAATAATCTTTTTTCAAAAGGAATGTCCCAAGATGAATATACAGCGCTGTTAACTAATACTCAAAAGCCTTTATTTAACAAAGCTATTTCAGGTGAGTATCCTTCTGGGTCAACTATAAAGCCACTTATTGCAGCGGCAGCACTTCAAGATGGGATTATTAATCCACAAACAACCGTTTTAAGCATAGGTGGTATTCAAGTTGGACAATGGAATTTCCCAGATTGGAAGGCAGGTGGTCACGGAGTAACAAATGTTCGAAAAGCAATTGCGGAATCGGTAAACACTTTTTTTTACGCGGTAGGTGGTGGTTATGAAAATATTCAGGGCCTAGGCGTTGATAAAATAAGAATGTATGCTGAACGATTTGGATTAAATAAGAAACTTGGAATCGACATTCCAGGGGAAGCGACTGGATTTCTTCCAACCAAGGAATGGAAGGAAAGCACAAAAGGTGAAAAGTGGTACATCGGCGATACCTATCATCTCGCGATAGGGCAAGGTGACTTACTTGTAACACCACTGCAAATTAATTCATACATATCAACGATTGCAAATGGAGGAACCGTATATCAACCTCATGTAGTTATTCGCGAAGCAGAAACAACCATTAACCCAATCGTACTTCAGAAGGATGTTATAAATCCAGCAAGCCTTTCGGTTGTCCGTCAAGGCATGCGTGACACAGTCTTAATCGGTAGCGCTAAGTCACTCCAGGGCGTACCTGTGGACGTAGCTGCAAAAACAGGTACAGCGGAATTTGGCGTTGACGGAAAAACTCATGCCTGGTTTACCGCGTTCGAACCATTCGAAAATCCTCAAATTTCTCTCACAATTTTAATTGAGCAAGGCGGAGAAGGCAGCTCCACAGCTGCTCCTGTCGCAAAAAATGCACTCACTTGGTGGGCGGATCATCGGCTTTAGTAAAACTAAGGGGTGTGGATAACTCATATGCTTGACACTATCCCAGTTTTCGAGCATTCTTCACTTCGTTATCAAATAAAAACATCTTCATGATACAGGAAACCGTCTTAACGCCAGAAGGGCATAAAAAGCTCCTTCAGGAGCTAGAAGTGTTACGTCAAAAAAGAAAAATTATTTCGGATAGGATAGAAGAAGCAAAAGAACTAGGGGATCTTTCCGAAAATGCTGAATACCACGAAGCAAAAAATGACCAAGCATTTACTGAGGGACGAATAATTGAAGTTGAATCTTTGCTTAATAACGCTCGAGTCGTAAATAAATCCTCAAAAAACCATGACATTGTCCAACTTGGTTCAACGGTTATTGTTTCCCAAAATGGGAAAAAATTAACCTATGACATTGTTGGTATCAATGAGGCAGACCCAGTAGATGGTAAAATTTCTAATGAATCACCACTCGGCGGAATGTTTCTTGGCAAAAGGAAAGGTGACGTTGTTGAGGTAAACACACCAAAAGGCTTACAGGCCTTTAAAATTGAGGATATATCCTAGCACCTCAAAATATCCCTTCACTAATATGTTAGTGTTTTTTTGCTTGAAAAAATAAGTAAAATTCATTATAATACAGTCAAATGACAAAATTTGAAAATGCCAGTGAACGCGATGAGCGCCTAAAAAGGCTCTCAGAATTGCAAAAACACGGCATCAATCCCTACCCAGCGCAAATCGCATTTAGCACGCAATCCATACAAGATATTGTGAGTGATTTTGTTTCCCTTGAGTCATCTGGGGCAAAAATTGGCGTTAGGGGGAGGGTGCGCTCCAAAAGAGCTCATGGAGCACTCCAATTTATTGATCTTGAAGAAAATGGAGTTAAGATTCAACTTTATATAAAACAAGGTGAAATTGATAACAAACAGTTTGATTTATTGAAGGATCTTATAGATGTAGGAGATTTTTTAGCGGCTGAAGGTGTTTGCGTAAAAACAAAAAGAGGGGAGCAGAGCCTATTGGTTCGACGAATGCAACTACTAGGAAAATCACTTCGGCCTTTACCAGAAAAATGGCACGGCTTGCAAGATGTTGAAACCAGATTTAGGAAACGTGAACTGGATTTACTGGCAAACAAAGAAGTAAAATCTATTTTTCTTAAACGTAGTTCGTTTATTCACAACCTTCGCTCATACTTAATTAAGCATGATTGTGTTGAAGTTGAAACTCCGATTTTACAACCGATACCAGGAGGAGCGACGGCCCAGCCATTTAAAACCCACCACAACGCCCTTAATCAAGACATGTACCTTCGAATTGCTCCGGAGCTGTACTTAAAACGATTAGTTGTTGGAGGTTTCCCTCGCGTATTTGAAATAGCCAAATGTTTTAGAAATGAAGGCATTGACACTCAACATAACCCGGAATTTACTCAAATAGAGCTATACATTTCATATTTTGATTTTGAGCAATTAATGACCTTTATAGAACGACTTCTTGCCTACGCAATTAAAAAAACTATCGGGGAAACAAAAATAGAATTCCAAGGTAAAACGATAGATTTCAAGATTCCGTTTCCTAGAAAAAAATTTGTCGACGTTATTAAAGAATTTACAAAGATTGACGTAAGTAAACTTTCAGATAAAAAGAGTCTTAGCGCCGCGGTGGAAAAACAGGGTCTTGTGGTAGATCCATCTTGGGGACAGGGAAAAATTTTAGATGAGTTATTTAAGAAACACGCAAGACCCCACCTAACGGGGCCATTGCTTATAACACATCATCCACTGGCGCTTTCACCACTCGCGAAAAAAGATAGCACCCATCCAGATCAAGTTGAGCGATTCCAGCTTTTAGTGGCAGGCATGGAGGTTGTAAACGGTTTTTCGGAATTAAACGATCCAATAGACCAAAAAAATAGATTTATTGAACAAGAAAAATTACGATCACAAGGCGACGAAGAGGCTCAATTTCCAGACGATCTATTTGTTGAGTCGCTCGAATATGGTTTACCGCCAACTGCGGGTGTTGGAATCGGCATAGACAGATTTATGCAGCTACTAACAAACTCAATAAATATAAAAGAAGTAATTTTGTTTCCAACTTTACGCAATAAAACATAATTATGCGGATCACTTTTTTGACATACTTTTTTCTCACACTTGTCCTTTGTAACTCGTTATTTTTATTTCAAACGCAAACTAAATTTTTTTCAGCCCTTCTTGATTACGGACAATGGCTACTTATTGCTGGCAATTTTATATTACTAATAACTGCCTTATTTTCTGTTGATCGTAAAAACCAGAAACATTTTTCGTACCATGACGCAACCGTTTTTCAATTGTTATTTTTTATTATGATGATATGCTCTTCGGTTATGCTTTTGTTGCTACTGCTGCGGGAACCAATTTATTTCATGATATTTATGCCATTTGAATTCTTTTTAGTTGCCTTTTATATTGGTTTTTATTTTCTTCTTACACGTCATGTATTCCCTCTCAAAATTAAACGAATACACGTATGATAGAAAATATTGATGTAGTCATTCGACTTGTTCTTATCGCGGTTATTTCAGGCCTTGTGGGACTTGAACGCGAGCACTTAAAAAAACCAGCTGGTTTACGAACAAACATGCTTGTTGGTGTTGGTTCAACTCTCATTATGATAACCGCCCTACATCTATATGATATTTTACCTGAATCTTCAATTGACCCAGGTAGGCTTGCGGGTCAAGTTGTAACAGGTATAGGGTTTTTAGGCGCTGGAGCTATTATTCGAGGAAGAAGTGGCGTTCATGGGCTAACAACAGCTGCAGGAATTTGGGTTGTCTCGGCCACGGGCCTCGCGATAGGAATGGGGTATTATTTTGCTGCGATTGTTACCGCCATAATTATGCTTGTTGCTTTATTTGTTTTTGGACGTATGGAGCACCATCCTGATCCAACAAAAAACAAAGATATGACACCCACTGATTTATTTTAGAATATGATAGACATTTCTTTTTTAAGAAAAAATTTAAAGGAAGCAATTAAATTACTTTCTGACAGAGTTTCCGAAAAAGACATTAAGGAAGTGATTCTTGCGGACAAAAAATGGAGGGGCGTAAAACAGCAGCTTGATGATTTGTTGGAGCAAAGAAATAAACTTTCAAAAATGGCAAAGTCAGACGAATCAGCTCGAATGAAGGTAAAAAAATTAAAGAAGAAGCTCGAGTCTCTAAAAGAGGACGAGCAGCGATTAAAAAAAGAGTTTGAGGTTCTAATAAACGCTCTACCTAATTTTCCTCAAGCAGAAACTCCAACTGGCAAAACAGACAGAAACAACGTTATTATTAAAACAGAAGGAGTAAAACCTACCTTCAAGTTTGTACCAAAAGACTATCTATCCTTACTAAATAGCCACGCAGACATTAATCTTGAAGAGGCCGCCAAATCATCTGGCGCACGATTCGTATTTATGAAAGGAATTGTAGCGAAACTGGAATTTGCGTTATTACAATTTGCAGTAGACCATCTTTCTTTTGAAAATTTTGAATTGGTCTTTCCTCCAACAATTTTAAAAAAGCAAACGATGCAGGCAATGGGATATCTGGACCAAGCGGGGGAGCAGGAAATTTTTCATTTACAAAACCCAATAGAAAAGGGGGCACAATTTGTACTTGCGGGAACAGCAGAGCAATCTCTTGGGGGTATGTTAATCGGGAAAATCTTTTCTCACAAAGAATTACCAAAACGCTACATGGCATTCACGCCTTGCTACAGACGAGAAGCTGGAAGCTACGGAAAAGACACTCGTGGCATTATACGTCTCCACCAATTTGAAAAGCTTGAGCTGTTTACAATAACAACACCAGATCAATCAAATAAAGAGCATGAATTCATTTTAGCCCAGCAAGAGTTTCTTATGAAGCAACTTCGCATCCCATATCAGGTTGTTGATCTTGCGTCAGGCGATCTTGGGCTTCCATCAGCAAGAACCTTTGATATAGAATCATATCTCCCAGGCCAAAATAACGGCAAGGGCGAATACAGAGAAACACACTCGACATCAAATTGCACTGACTTTCAAGCTCGCAGATTGCACGCAAAATTTCAAACAGCCGACGGCGAAAAACAACTAATTCACACAGTGAATGGCACTGCATTTGCGATGCAACGCATTATTATTGCAATAATGGAAAACTACCAACAAGAAGATGGATCTTTCAGGATTCCAGAGGTGCTAAATAAATATTTCTCAAAATAATTAGTATGGTCTTTCAGCACTCATGGGTTGAACTTTCTCGTTCAAACTTGCTTTCAAATCTTCAAACGACGCGAAAAAAACTTTCAAAAAAAATAAAACTTTTTGCCGTTGTAAAAGCAAACGCATACGGTCATGGACTAAAAGAAGTTATAAACATATCAAATAAGCATGTTGATGCCTTTTGTTTCGCGGGAAGCGAAGAAGCGTTACAAGCTCGTGCATTCACAAAAAAACGCATTATTGTTTTAAGTTATTTTGCGACACTTCAAAAAAAACATCTTATCAAACTTTCAAAAAAGGAAATCGAGGTACCAATTTTTGATATTTCAACTCTAAGGGCAATGCAACGTTTAAAGAAAGAAATTAAAATTCATGTCAAAATAGATACCGGTGCGACAAGAATTGGTTTTTTAAAGTCAGAAATTGGCTTCGTTGCAAAAATGATACGCGATGAAGCGCATTTGAAACTCACAGGAGTTTATAGTCATTTTGCGGAAGCCGAAAAGCCGAAGAGTAGATTTACAAAAAATCAAAAAGATTTATTCAATTCTTTGTCCGCAAAACTTATTAAAGAGTCGGGCGTAAAACGCATTGTTGAACGACACATAGCATGCAGTGCCGCTTTAGCTACCAATACACAAACACACTTTGATGCCGTCCGACTCGGGATACACCTATATGGACTTTCAGGATTACCACCTCTGTCAACTCCTGCATTGAAGCCCGTACTTTCCTGGAAAACGCACGTTATTCAAATTAAAAAAGTAACACGTGGGGTAACAATAGGCTATAACAGGACATACAAAGTTAAAAAAAATAAATCTATAGCCATTATTCCGGTTGGGTACGCAGATGGACTTCCTCGACTGCTTTCGAATAAGGGTTATGTACTTATTCATGGGAAAAAAGCGTTTATTCTAGGGACGGTCTGCATGAATCTGACTATGATTGACGTGACAAGCATCCCAGGTGTGAAAAGGGGAGATCAAGTGACAATTATAAGCAATGAGAAAGGGTCACGATTAACTGCTACAACAATCGCAAAACAGGCGCATACAATTAATTATGAAATTGTTACTCACATACATCCAAACCTAAAACGAGTAATTGTATGACCCAAAACGATGGCACAGCAAACATAATTTTGCCAAAACACGAAAACCCATACTTCCCAAAAAAACAACCAAGGGGAATTGGAAAAAAATTTTTATACGGCGGCGGGGGACTGATAGTTTTGTTTTTAGTTTTGTTTTTATTTTTTTCTTTATTTTTTTATCGGAACAAAAACAATTTCGTTCATATTGCGGTCTTTACCGGGAATGAAAGATTATCCGATGCAACCCTTGTTGCGAGTATAAATGAGCATCAAGCTGGTAATTATCTTTTGCTAATTCCAAAAAAAAATATCTACGCACTTCGGACACATTCTTTGGAAAATTTTCTTATTAATCGATTTGGCTTAACGAGCGTGCGTATAGATAAAATTTACTCTGAACGTTTACTTCACGTACAGCTCATCGAAAAACCGATTCAGTATACAGTAACCCTCGACACCACAACTTACTTTTTAGCTTCTGATGGGACAATTTTAGAGGATATTTCACAAGACGTACAAACCTTTGAAAACCTTTTCAATATTATTATGCCAATAAGCAGCGTCACTTTCGACGATGATTCCCATACTCACGGACGCGTTTCTCAGGCTATTCTAGATACCGTGGGTCAACTAGAGCTTCAGAACCTTCAGATTGACTCAACAAAGATAGTTGGGGTGAAAACCTCTGAAACATCCTCAAATGATATTCAGGTTATTACTGACGCTTCATGGTATATTTATATTGATCGCACACAAGATATTGCTTTGCAAATTCAAAATGCACGCACTGTCTATATTGAAAAAATTAAAGGTACTGATGCTGAAAATACTTTACAATACATAGATGTTCGAATCCCAGGGAAAGCGTATTTCAAATAATCTACATTCAACAACCATAAAATAACCATATAAATAATCATGTGGCGTATAAGGTTCATTTGGCGACACATAATATACCACAGTTTTATATCCTTAATCAATCCCCTCAAATGAGACGCATTCAAAACATTTCAATACAAATACGAGGCATCTTATCAATAACATTGCTTCGTGCGCTCTCAGGGGCGTTACTATCGCCAATTATTGCATTGTACATAAAACAGTTTGTTAAGACCAACTTCCTTGTAAGTCTTATATTAACCTTTTCATACCTTATTAGCGTTATAGCGGTCATATATGGCTCATTTCTCATAGAAAAGCTCCAGAAGCGCAAAACAATGATGCTAGCGCTAATAGGATACAGTGTGGTGTTGTTGTTTTTTGCAGCAAACACCACTTCATCGGGAATGATTTTTTTCTTTATTATTTACAGTCTTCTGTTCTCTTTGCTGCAACTTAATATTAGTTTGTATATCGATCATTTTTCAAACAAGAAGAATCTAGCCACAAATTTTGGCAGAAACGGGGTGCTTGGAAATATAGGCTGGATTGTTGGACCAATTTTGGGGGGCCTACTTGCGCAACAGCTATCTTTCATTGAAGTATTTCTCTTGTCGTCGTTATTTGCTTTTCTTGCCCTTGTAATATTTGTTTTTAGTGAGCCCCCAGAGCATTTGCGCCACAAACAAACGCATCACCATGTGCACATCAGACAAAATCTTGTTGGATTTTTTAAAAATCGCTTTTTACGTTCGATGTATATAAATTCACTGGGATTCAATATTATGTATGGTTCCATGTTTCTCGCTCCCCTCTTCTTTAAAGAGCTTGGCGCGGACATAACGCTAATTGGATTCTTTATGGGGTTTATGGCGCTGCCGTGGATTATACTTGAAATTCCGATAGGAAAAATTGTTGATAAGAAACACAACGAAAAAAAATTCTTTATCATCGGTTATACGTTATTACTATTTGCCCTTATTTTATTCGGATTGACTAAAAATTATTACATCGCGTTTGCGTTTCTTTTCCTTACGAGCATTTCAACTAGCTTCATAGAACAAACAATATACCCATTATTTTATCGCTATGTACCTGAAACTGCAGTTCCGCTTACGAGCGTTTTTCTTACTAATAGCGGTTTTGGTTTATTTCTAGGTACATTAATATCAACAATAGCCCTGACTTTTTTAGGCCTGGGAACATTTTATGTGTTGCTCGGGGTTGGTATGATATTTTTTATTATCAACGCCCTCCGTATACATCCCGAAAAAATTACGGTAGATAGTTTAACGGGTTCACGACGCTAGAGCCCACCCAAACTTCAAAATGAAGATGGGGCCCTGTTGTATGCACTCCACAGGTTCCAGCTCCCATTGTCCCGCATTTACCGCCCGAATAGCCTATAACATCGCCTTTTCGAACGAATTGAGGCTGATCTGGGTTATACTTAACCAAAAACCCAGACATGTGAAGAAATCGTGTTTTCATGTCTGTAACAAGACCTTGGTCATCTGTGTGTTGAATAGTCAAAATACTCAATCCCCCATTGCCAATATAACCTGGAATAAGCCCAGTTATATATCCATCTGCCGGAGCATAGACTAGCGAACTCTGAGGTATTGGCACGTCAACAGCGCTATGATATCTGCCGAATACCGAATAATAATTCGGATCGTGATAAATTGCTGAACATGTTTGCATTGACTGGCACGAAGCCGCATTCAAACCTGCCTTTATAACTGGCCACGCTAATGGGACATTCTCATTACTGATTAAACCCTTGTTGAGCTGGAACAAACGATCACGCACCGCATTCTCAAGCGAACGAACCTGTGTATTCGCATAGTCCTCTTCTTGTTTTATTTGATTAACAAGTTGCTGATACGGGACTTCACGATCTTTACTTTGCTGGTATAAATCCTGCTGATATGTTTTTTGTTGACTAAGGGTTTCTTGATTACGTTCAAGTGCTGCTTGCGCTTCCTCGAGTTCTTTTGTTTTTTCTTCTTGTTCAGTTTTTTGGGTGTCTAAATCCTCTTTTGCTCGTTTTAAATCTTTTACCTCACTCTGGACTCTCACTTGTAAATCAGCAGCTGACTGCATGTCATCTAAATACGATGAAAAAGAATCACGCGAAAAAAATGTATATAATTTTGATTCCCTATCTCGCTCATCAATAACTCGAACCAATGACGCAAGCCGAACTTTCGACTCGTCCATTGATTTTTCTTTTTCTGTTATAAGTTGACTTAATCGTTCTATCTCAAGTCTATGCTGATCCAGCTCAATTACTTTTTTTTGAATTTCGAATTCGGTATCTTGTATCTGATTATCAATAGTACTAATTTGCCTTTGGAGGCTATATGTTTCTCGTTGAACGCTATTTAATTGTGCTTCAAGTGCTTTTCGTTTTTCCTCAATTTCTTGCGCCTTGGCTTTTTGAGAGTCAATTTCTTGGTTTAAATTTTCTATCTCAGGTGAAGTCTGGGGTTCTTGAATTTGGGTTGCTGCTAAATCCTCTGCAGCGGTAAATGCTTGAGCTCCTGAAATACAAAAAAAGGCTACCGTTAGGCAAAAAACTGCATATGCTATTTTTTTTCTCTGTGTTTTTATTTCCATGCTTTGTGTATTTTTGGGTATCCTAAATACAATCGTAGTATATCAGGAAAGCCAATATAAATCAAGATATATATTAACTATTCAAGCTCTTTCAGTGCTGCTTCAAGACGATGTAATACGACGTCTTTTGAAAAAACACCTAACAACTCGTATGTCCCCGGTGAAAATTGTTTCCCGGTTAGCGCCACACGGACAGGCCAGAGGAGTTCACCTCTTTTTATGTTATTTTCAGCAAGCCATTCTTCAGTTTTCTCTTTTATTGATTTTGAATTCCATTGACGTAAAACCTGCAAAAGATCCTTGTACGCAATTAAAAGCTTCTTTGTATCCTCGCTGTCCTGATTCTTCCCACGTAACATATTTTTTTGAAGCTTTGGGTCTTCAAAAAAATATGACACATCAACCTCAATGCTTTCTAACGTTTCTAAACGATCTTTTAAGAGGTCTAAAAAATTAAACCAAAATTTGGAATCCTGGGCCGCGTGAAGCCATGCGTCTGGCAATAAATTATTTTTTCTTATTAGGTTATCAAGGGCATTCGCAGATATTTTTTTTAAGTACTCCTTATTCATCCAACTTAGTTTTTTGGGGCTAACACTTGCCCCCGAAGAATTAACCTGCTCAAGAGAAAATAATTGTATCATTTCATCTCTCGTAAATACCTCTTGTTCAGTTTTTGGATTCCATCCGAGTAAAAGTAAAAAATTCAACAAGGCATCCGGAAGAATACCTTTCGCAACATATTCTTCCGCACTTACGGCTCCTTTTCGTTTTGAAAGTTTCGCACGGTGTTCATCTAATAAAATTGGTAAATGTGCCATTGCCGGAACCTCCCAGCCCAACACATGATAAAGCCGCAAATGTTTTGGAACGGAAGACAACCATTCCTCACCTCGAATGACATGAGTGATTTTCATTTCATGGTCATCGACAACATTCGCCAAGTGATAAGTGGGAAAACCATCCGATTTCACAAGCACCTGATCGTCGATAAGGGAGTTCGTAAAACTGACCTTACCACGGACAATATCCTGTAACTCAGTCATACCAACTTTAGGCATTTTTAAACGAAGAACGTGCGGTTCATTTTTTTGTAATTTTACGTCTACTTCTTGCTTTGTTAAATTTCTGCAAAAACCGTCGTATTTCGTTGGCAGTCCTTTTTTTTGTTGAATGTTACGCAAGGTTTCTAAGCGTTCTTGCGTACAAAAACAATAATATGCGTCACCTTGGGTTGTTAGCTTGTTCGCGACGCTTAGATACAACGAAAGACGTTTTGATTGTATATAGGGGCCAAAAGAACCAAATTCCTCTACTGAACCGTCGTCTTGAAGTACAGGGCCTTCATCAGGCTCAATTTGAAAAAGCTTCATCGTCCGCAACAATTGCTCAACGGCACCCTCAGTTTTACGCTGTTGGTCTGTATCTTCAATTCGCAAAATAAAGTCGCCATGATGGTGTTTGGCAAATAAATAATTATAGAAGGCTGTTCGCAGGCCGCCTATATGCAAAAACCCAGTCGGAGATGGTGCAAAACGGACTCTAACTCGTCGAGAATTATTCATAGGTGTTATCAAAAAAAATCGCTTGTATGGGGAATACAATAACAGCATTCAGAATGCGTGTAAAGCGACTTGGCTCCTGAAAAAGTCGCCAAACCCACTCAATCCCAAATCGAGAAAAAAACCGAGGCGGACGTCGAATTTGCCCAGACCAAACATCAATCAACCCTCCGATACCAATAGCTATCTTTAAAGAAGTACTAGCTTTCAATTCTTTTAAAAGGAACGACTCCTGCTTTAAAGCTCCAAGTGCCACAAGTAATATATTTGGCTTGTATTTTTCTATACCCTCTCGAAAATAACGGTCACCTGATACAAATTCACCTTTGTCAGTAACTTGACAATCCTGACCATCGAGTAAATCGGCAAACACCACCCCAGGAAATTTTTTTGATAAATGTTTGACTGCGGACGTTGCTCTCCCCTGTTTTCCTCCAACAACGCCAATTACAAAAGATTGTTTTTTTGCTATTAAAATAAGTTCTTCAACGGCCTCGCTACCAGTTAGCCGTGGAAGCGTTACGCCATGTTTAAAAAAAGAAACGAAAGATATCCCAAAACCATCAATTATTTTCAAGGTGCACATAGAAAGTACCGCTCGAAAATTTTTTCCTTTTTTTGCTCGCAATAAAATTTCTGGATTTACCGTTGCTATTGATATTTTTTCATTCTGTAACAATAGATGATTACACGAATCAGCAAACGTTTGTCGTGTGCATGGCGTAAGTTGAACAGAAAAAATTGTTGAGGCTATATGAGTAGAGTGAACGTTCTTCATGCCCTTAAGTATAACGACTCTCCTTTTTTGTAGCTAGACCATACGCGTCTAAAGGTTTATTGACCACGCAATGTTTTTATGCTATAGTAGAAGTAGAATAACTATGCTACAAAAACGACTTTCTTTAGCACTAACACTATCAACGCTTGTTATCGGAGCAATTTTTTTTGTTGTGCTGCCTCAGAAAGCAAGTGCAGCGTTTAACCCTGGATACATTGTCTCTGATTTTGAATATTTCAATACACGAGCTCTGTCCGCAAAAGGCATTCAGTTGTTTTTAAATAGCCAAAGTGGCGCTTTAAAAAATTTAAGTTTTACAACACCAAATGGCACGAAAAGCGCTGCGCAAATAATTTATGATGCTGCCGCAGCAAATAAAATGAGTGCGAAGGTAATCCTTACAACTCTTCAAAAAGAACAAAGTCTGATAACAAACGCCGGTCGTGCAACAAATTATGTGCTTGATCGAGCTATGGGGTATGGATGTCCAGATGGCGCAAGTTGCAGTTCAGAGTATTTTGGTTTTTATAATCAAGTTACAAAAGGTGCGAGGCTGCTTGGCGATGATCCTACGTGGGGTAGATCTTCACGATATAAAGTTGGTGAGACATACGCATTTGACTACAGCAATGACGGAGTCAATTACCAAAATGTAACAATCGCTAACGAGGCAACTGGTCTTTTATACCAATACACACCTCACCGTCACGGGAACGAAGCCTTTTACAATTTATGGACACAATGGTTCCAGGTTAAGTACCCAGACGGAACCCTCCTTCGAGCTGACGGAGAGCCTGGGGTTTGGCTCATTCAAAATGGTAAACGATATGGTTTTTTAAGCAGAATTGCCTTTTTAACACGCGGATTTGATTTTAAAAACATAATTGTGCTTCCTTTGCAGGGCGTACTTGCGTATGAACAAGGTGGAGACATACAGTTCCCCAACCTTTCGTTTGTCAAAGCAAAAAATGGTGATCTATATTTCTTAAATGGCGTCACAAAAGAGCCAGTGAGCGCGAGTGTTAAGAAAGATTTTATTGACTCCGGGCTACTTTATGAACAAGAAATAATTATTCCGGAATCCGAGAGAGAATATAATGCGCTTAATTCAATGCCTACAGGCGACGCGCTAGAATCTCCAAGCAAGGTAGAATATCCAACGGGTGTCCTTCTACAAGATATATCAACTGGTGCCATCGGTTACGTCAAAGACAGTGTCATGCATATGCTCCATAGCAAAGATATACTTTACACACAATTCCCAAATAGAACGTGGGTTAGAGTTTCACATAATGAATTTCTTTCGTTCAAACGAGGAGCGGCAATGAAATTGAAAGATGGTACTTTAGTACGTTCCCCAAAATACGGAATGGGCGTCTATATAATTTCAAACGGATACCGACGGCCGATTACCTCGCGTGATCTTTTTGATGGACTCGGCTTCAAAATGTCGAATGTCATAGATACTGACGACTTCACAATGGAATTACATCCAGTTGGCCCTCCTTTTGATTCGGCACATTAAACGTACACACGCATGGCACTGGTTTTTGCTAGCTTTACACCTCACACACCCTTAATCACCCCGAATATTGGTAAAGAACATCAAACGGTACTTCAGAAAACTGAAGCTGCTTTTAAATATCTTCAAAATGAAATCTACGCTTCGAAACCCGATACGGTGATGATAATTTCGGCTCATGGCGATCTTCTTTCTGAAGCGTTTACACTGAATCTTACCCCAACGTTTGTAGTAAAACTTAAAGAGTTCGGGGACTTAATCACCGAAAAGAAATTTAAAAGCGATATTGGCTTTACGCACCACCTTAAAGAATCACTGGAAACAACCGTACCGATAAATATGACAAGTACACAAGATGTTGATCACGGAGTTGGGGTTCCTCTTATTAAACTCTTAGAACCATTTGGAAACAATCCTCCAAAAATAGTCCCCGTGATGTACTCAATGCTTAATTTTGACGAGCATTATTCCTTTGGTGTGCATATGCAACAGGATATTATAAACACGACAAAACGAATCGCCATTATTGCTTCGGGTGAGCTTTCACATCGTTTAACAAAAAAATCACCTTCAGGATACTCCCCTCGCGGTATTGAGTTTGATCAGCAAGTAAAAAATATCCTTGAGACTAATAAAACGAATTTACTGCCAAAACTTGACACGTCGCTCGTTGAAGAGGCGGGAGAATGCGGATTCAGGTCGTTATTAATTTTGGCAGGTATTTTAAACAGCATAAACTTTAAAACTGAGGTACTTTCATACGAAGCGCCATTTGGCATTGGATACCTCGTCGCCAATTTCAAACTGTTATAACTTATGAAGTTTGCACAGGTTGTTTTCCCCGAACGACTCCCCCGTTCAAGCGGTTTTTTTGATTATCAAATACCCCCTGACCTTGAAAAAAAAATTCACCCAGGCGTTCTTGTTACTGCGCCGTTTCGTTCTAGTGAAAAAATTGGTGTTGTTTTCTGTGTTCAAAACAAAACTACCGTGCCAAAGGAGAAGCTAAGGCATATTTCTGAAATTATTACAGAGCAGGCTGTTATCACGTCGTTTCAATTTACGCTTATTCATTGGCTTCGCGAAACATCCGGTTCTTCGTATGCGACGATACTTAACGTTATGGTTCCACAAAAGCCAAAACGCGCAACCTACATACCCAAAAAAATTTCTCAACATCTGGACAAAAAAAAACCAAGCCTTGGCTTTCAAGGCTACGTTATTGATAACAAACAACAAGAACAAACGGAAATAAAAAAAATTAGTAATTCAAAAAATGTAACAGTAATTATTGCACCGGACATTCAACGGGTATTGGAATTAAAAGAGCTTTTACTGGATTTTCATCCAATTACATACACAGGCGATTTAAACGTATCAAAAAAATTTGCTACATGGCAGCAAGTCAAACAAGGTCAAGCTAAAATTATTATTGGTACACGAAATGCGCTACTACTTCCTTTTACTGAAGTTCAGTCAATTGTTGTGATTGATGAATCAGATCTTACCCACCAAAGGACAGATCAACATCCCGACATTGATACTCGTACACTTGCTTTATTTGTGTCAGAACTTTACAAAACGAAGTTAATATTTATTGGGTCCTCACTTACTGTTGAAACATTTTTTCAATTGCGGAATTTTCAATCTTCTATAAAAAGAATTAATCGGATAAATAAGCCGTCCATTTTAATAATAGACACAAATCTTTTTACCCAAAAAAAGCAATCACCAATTTTACCTGACGACTTACAGTCATTCCTTTCTGACTCTAACTTGCACGCTTTTTTGCTATATAACCGAAAAGGATATTATCGGCGAATTTTTTGTTCAGAATGTGGATGGGAACCATCGTGTGACGTGTGTGGTAATGCGTTTATTTCAGAAAAAAATGTTCGCGGCCAACTTGAATGCAGGGTATGTAATACAAAAAAAAATATTCCAATTACTTGTCCACATTGCGCAAATCCGAATATACGCTTTGCATACCCGGGCATAGAAGAGATGTACAGGCGCTTACAAAGCATTCTTCCCCAGAATACTGTCTCATTACTCACAAAAGACCAACAAGGTAACCCGAATGCAAGAATAACACTCGGGACAGTCTATGCGCTCCCTTATATACACTGGAATGCCCTACAAGCCTGTGTTGTACTTGATACAGACATTTCACTCAATTTCCCCGACTTCAGATCTTCAGAATGGTTTTTGCATCGACTTGAAAAATTATACTATTTACTCCCAGACTCAGCAAAGCTATTTCTCTTAACTAAACAGCCGCATCATCAGACTTTACAAGCTTTTGCGCGTCACATGCCCACTACTTGGTATGAGAAAGAATTACGCGAAAGAAAAAAACTGCACTACCCCCCATTTGCTCAATTTTACAAATTTAATAGACAAGAAAAAAATCTTAACGTTGGGGAACGTGAGACAGCGACATTACTTGCTTCAATACATTCATTTCTTAATCAAAAAGACATAACAGGGTCTGTCGCGCGTCTTGAACCTATCCCCGAACGATCTGCAAAAGGATTCCATTTCACATTACTTCTACGTATAATAAACCCTATACAGCAAACGTTCCTTGCGAAGCTATATGAGATATCCGATTCAAAATGGACAATACGCCAGAATCCACTTGACCTCTTCTCATAATTAACTTACACTATCAAGCTATGAGTAAGACTTTACCCATTATCTGTTACCCTGATCCATTTTTGCGTAAGAGGGCCTCAAATGTTGATCCAGTCCAAATTCCTGCTCTTCAGGGATTATTCGCAAACATGGTTCAAACAATGCGTGAAAAAGACGGTATTGGTCTTGCGGCTCCACAAATTGGTTTGTCACTCCAAGTAACTGTTATCTCATATAAAGATGGTCCATTGATTTTGATTAATCCGGAACTGTCTCAATTTTCTTTTAAAAAGGAAACCGCTGAAGAAGGGTGTCTTTCTATACCAGGGATAAATGGTCTTGTAAAACGAAGTAAGAAACTGACATTTAAAGCATTAAACGAAAAAGGTCAGATAATCGAAGGCATCGCGGAGGGTCTATTCGCACGAGTTCTTCAACATGAAATAGACCATTTAAATGGAATTTTATTTATCGATCGTGCAAAAAAAATTACTCATGGAAAGCTCAAAGAAGAAAAAGCTTAACATTGCCTTTTGGGGCTCTGCTAAAATTGCAGTACCTCTTTTTTGTGCTCTGGAGAGACACCAAGAAATTTCAATTAAATTTGCTGTTACACAACCTGACAAAAAAGCAAATAAAAATATTCTTACCGAGTCGTCTATAAAACAAGAAGCAAAATCACTCGGTATACCTGTTTTGCAACCAACGTCACTTTCTGACAAAAACTTCTATCAAACTTTTCTTGACGCTGACATTTCTCTTTGCGTATTGTTCGCATACGGATCAATTATCCCAGCGTTACTTCTTGATACTCCCCCACTCGGGTGGGTTAATGTACACCCCTCTCTACTTCCTGCGTACCGCGGCGCATCACCAATTCAATGGGCAATAAAAAATAATGATTCGCTAACAGGAATCTCACTCATACAAATGGATGACGGTATTGACACTGGACCACTTATTGCGCAATGGAAGCTTTTTATAGAAAAATCCGAAACGTATGAAACAGTATCAAAAAAAATTGCCTTGGAGGCTTCTCAGAGAATTCCTGAAACTATAGTTGCCTTAGCAAATGGAAAAATTGAGCCCCACGACCAATCAGAAGAAGGAAAAAGCACAACAAGACGTTTGAAGAAGGAAGACGGAAATATTAATTGGCGAAAAAGCGCAGAAGAGATTGAAAGACAAATCCGAGCCTACAACCCTTGGCCTGGGACACATTCAATATTTTTAGGTGAACGAATAAAAATACTTTCTTCAAAAGTATTACCGCACGCCTCATGCACAAACGAAACTCCAGGAACAACTCGTTTGCGGGGAAATAATCTTATTGTCTGCTGTGGGGAAAACACAGGGCTACAAATTCTTTCAATGCAAAGGGCTGGAAAAAAAATACAAGCCGCTGAAGAATTTATCAGAGGGTTCCCAGTAATCGCTCATGGGCAATTTGACCTATGACTTTCTGATTTTTTTGGTCACATCAAAGCCAATATATTGTCCAAGCATCAGCCTGGTTTGAGCGTCGGTAGAGGGAATTGATCCAAACGCAATAAGCCCAACGATAATTAATGGCCACTGCAAGAGCATATACAACATGCGTCGTTTTGGTACATGAGCAGGGCGTGGAGGTAAAATTGTTGTACCTATAAATGCCGCGACAATAATTCCCACCATCGAAAATGTCATCAATATCTGAAGAATATGTGGGGCATTTAAAGCAACTGTTGTTTGACGCTCTGTTTCATCTAAAAGCCAAAGTGGCAGTCGTCCAAAAATTAGCATCATTAACGGCGCAGTAGCCCATGAATATACTCCTTCTACCTGATTCCACATATAACGAAACTTTTTTTGCCAGCTAATCTTTTTATTTGGAATGAAATTCCAAACCATATACGGAAAATTTTCAACACCATACGCCCAGCGTCGCTGTTGTATATATTGACTTTTAATAGTATCCCAAATTGTCTCACCTACTACAACATCCATTGAAACAGGAATATATAGTGGCACAACCTCATAATCACCATCATAATGCTGAATACACTGTAGGCAAATACGTGAGTCTTCAGTCACTATGTCGTTTTGCCAAAACCCTACATCCACAAGTGCCTGGAAAGGCATCGTATGAGATGAAAATGTCGATAAACGCTCTGGACGTATCTGCTCTGACATCATCCAGAAGGTTGTGCTATAAGAAACAACTCTCGCAAACGAAGGTGCTTCCCACACGTTATTATTAAAAAAAGGTAACGGCTGATAACTTGCGTGTTGACGATTAGGATGTTGTAAAAAAGTATATGTTAAATAAGAAAAATATTGGTCATGGACCTGCGTGTCGGCATCAAAATTCGAAATAAGAATATTTGCGTAAGGGATGCCTTGCGCATCTACAAATTTTTGAAACTCCCTACCCGCAAATGCCATATTCGATCCCTTGCCAGATAGTTCACCTGGGATATTTTTTGGATGAACGGTGATAAGAAAAGAAAAAAAATCATCTTTAAACTCATCCCGCAGACGTGCTGTAATTGATAAAAAATTTTCTCGGTCACCTTCCTCGCCCGCAAGGATAACTATAAAACGATCTTTTATCCGCGGGTACCGTGATCGAAGCAAGGCTTGAAGCGATGTTTTTAAAACTTCATACGGCTCTTTATATGTCGGATAAAACACCGCGTGATATATATCCAAAGTCGAGGGGATCTTTTCTATTTTCTTTTGCCAATCTTCTTTTGCGGCTTTCCTGAATCTATGAAAACCAATAAACAAGTATATTTGCATGTAAAAAAGTCGAACCAACCAATACAGCACGTATACAATAATAAAGACAATTACCCAAATTGGCTTGGCAAAAGAAAAAATAAATGCAAATAAAAACGTTGCCCAGACTGCTGCCCCTGGGATAATTTCAAGAAGGCGGTATTTCGAATACTCACTCATGTATTAACGACTTCTAACTAGGCTCCAGCATTGTAAACAAACCCATCATAAAGAATCCCCGAGCGTCCATCAGGATTTATAATTTTGATATTCACCGTGCCTTCTCCTTCTGGAATTGTAACACTTAAGCTTTTGCCGTCAGTAACAGTCACGTTAGAAGCTTCATTTTCACCAAAAAAGACCTGCAAACCATCAATAAACCCAGAGCCTTGAATTGTTGCTTGTGTGCCGCTCAAGCCTGTTAAAGGATCAACTCCAAAAATAAAAATGTATTCTTCAGATTGCGGTATAACATTTATATTTAAGTTTGCTGGCGCGTTTGTTGAGTTTACTGTAAGAGAATTTGTATTTGATATTGAAGTATCTCTCAAAAAATACCACGCGCCACCGGCTATTAACAAAACAATAATACCCGTAAGTAGCATATAAAAAACCTTTTTATTCATATATTTTCATTGTTAATGAAGTAATTGATCTATATATTGAACGATGTCAGATATAGGCATTTTAAATTTTGAAAAAAATTTCTTTGGACCAAGCGATTCAGCTACTTCGCGAATATCACCTTCTTGAGTCGAAATAAAAACAAACGGAATCTGGGAAAGTTCATCGTCTCCTAAATATTTTTTCGCCGCCTCTATGCCTGTCATGCCAGGCATAAAAATATCAAAAGAAAATAAATCCGGTTTATTTTTTTTTAAGTCTTCCAGTGATATCTCCTGCGGTGATGTGTACACAGCTACATCAAATCCCCTTGATTCAAGGCCGGACACGTATGACGACCTGAAAGCTAAGTCGTCTTCAAATACTACTATTTTTTTCCTATTATTAGCCATTTCATTACTCATAGTTACAAGTATAACACAGCAATGCAGGATCTAAAAGAAGCTTTACAGTGACATGAGTTATCCACACCCATTTAAAAACCTTTGCAAATAGGCCTAAAATGGGCTATACTCAATGTAGGAACTTATAAATTAACGAAGCAACCATGGCAAAAGGCATGAGCAAATCCCAGCTTCTCGCGTACATGTCTGAGAAATCTGGGCGTACAAAAAAAGAGGTTCAAGAAATGCTTGATCTCTTAGCAACGACAGCCTATGCTGAGGCAAAAAAGAATGGGGAGTTCACCATTCCAGGCCTCGGTAAATTAGTTAAGAAGCACCGTGCTGCACGAAAAGGCAGAAACCCAGCGACGGGAGCAGAAATTGACATCCCCGCAAAAACGGTTGTTAAATTCCGCGTTGCAAAGGCTGCCAAAGATTCGATACTCTAAATCGTTTCAAAAATCATAAAAAGTCGGGAGTGAAAGCTTTCCGATTTTTTATTTAGACACAATAGAAAAAAGCCTTAATATATGGTATTATTTGAGCATGGCACATACATTTGTCGATGTCAGTCTCGTAATCGTGCTTGCTGCGGCACTTGGGCTTCTTGCTCACGCATTGCGCCAACCAACAATTGTCGCGTACCTTGCGACAGGTATTATTGTGTCACTTTTTGGAGTCTTAAATTTAAATTCTAAAAGTGTTCTCGATGTCATGGCAACATTTGGAATTACTTTTTTGCTTTTTCTTGTCGGTTTAGAAATGAAATTCTCCGAGCTGAAAAGCGTCGGAAAAGCTATTGTTTTAACCGGTTTTGGTCAGATTTTTTTTACAGCGCTTATTGGGTATGGCATTGTCCGTCTTTTGGGTTTTTCGCTGGTTGAAAGTCTCTACATTTCGGTTGCTCTAACTTTTTCAAGCACAATAATAATTGTAAAACTCCTTTCTGAAAAACGAGACATGCAAAGTCTGTACGGAAGAATAGTAATCGGATTCTTACTATTACAGGATGTTGTTGCAATGATTATACTTATCGTTCTTTCGGCAATTCAGCAATCACCTGAAGGCCCGATTTCATTCATGGTAATTGTTATCATAGCTGCGAAAATAATTCTTTTATTCGGCGGGACACTTTGGCTTTCAAGAAAAGTCATTCCGACATACATTCAACGTATTGCGAGAAATCAAGAACTTCTTTTCATTGCGAGTATAGCGTGGGCT
Organism: uncultured Gammaproteobacteria bacterium; assembly: GCA_964524365.1. Taxonomy (GTDB): domain Bacteria; phylum Patescibacteriota; class Patescibacteriia; order PEXW01; family CAZGDO01; genus CAZGDO01. The sequence goes on from CAZGDO010000001.1 coordinate 41,594, forward strand.
TTTGGAGTGGCATTATTTGTTTCTAGCCCGCTGATCGGATTTTCAATTGAGATAGGCGGTTTTTTAGCAGGTCTAGCGCTAGCCCAATCTGCGGAACAATTCCAAATTAACGCTCGCATTCGACCACTTCGAGATTTTTTTATAGTTATTTTTTTTATCGTATTAGGATCATCACTTGTTATTAGCAACCTTCATGCGCTTATTGTCCCTGCAATAATTCTAAGTTTATTTGTTATTATTGGTAACCCAATTATTGTTATAATCATTATGGGGCTCTTGGGATATCGACGGAGAACAAGTTTTTTTGCCAGCGTTACCGTAGCTCAAATTTCAGAATTTAGTTTCATTTTAATGGCGACTGGTCTCGCAATCGGACACATCACGGGTAGCGCCGTAGCACTTGTAACAATAGTCGGCGTGGTTACTATTATGATTTCAACATATTTGGTAACCAGAAGTGAAGCTCTTTACAATCTTATTCAACCGTTTCTAAAAATATTTGAAAAGAAAAACCACATAGAAAAAAACGAACATCGCGTAAAAACAAATAAACACATAGTGCTTGTCGGAGCGCATCGTCTTGGGCAATACCTCTTAAAAAATTTAAACCCGGATTCAGTTCTTGTTGTAGAATTTGATCCTGTTGTTATTCGACAATTAAAAGAAAAAGGATATAACGTCATATTTGGCGATATTTCAGACCCTGAAATCCTCGAGATGATACAATTAGACAATGCTTCGGTAATACTCTCAACAATCCCAAACCTTGAAGAAAATTTGGGAATATTAAGGTTCGTAAAATCGATTTCACCCAAAAAACGTCCTTCGGTGATTGTAAATGCTCAGCATGAATGGGAGGCAAAAGAGTATTACAAAGAAAAGGCGGATTATGTTCTCTACCCGCATTTTGTTGGGGCACAACATTTAATACAACTTTTTAAAAAGGGTACTTGGGATAAACAAGCTGCTGAAAAACTAAGAAAACAAGACAAAATAATTTTAGAGTCGGTTTAAAGATACGGCTCAAGAAATGTAGGCTCAAATACTGGCCAATCATGATTGCCTGGCACTGTTTTAATTTCAGCATGGGGTGTTACTTTCTGTAACTCATAAGCAATTGACACCGGAGTAAAGATATCCTCTTCTCCCCATAAAATCATGATCGGAAGTGTAAAATTCTTTATATAGTCTCGAATATCAATGTGCCTCGCAAATGTTGATAAATATAAAAAATCTTTTGTTCGAAAAGCTGCGTTCTTTAAAAATGATTTATCAACATAACGCGCAACATCAAAAACGCCGTAGCGTTTATATGTATTCACTCGTTTGTTTAGCCAGGAAGTAACCCAATCTTTTGAATGACGTTCTCCGGGGACGCCGACAGTATCAATTAAAATTAACTTTTTAATAGATTTTTCCCTTGCCTGCGTAAGTACAATAGCCATTACTCCACCCAGTGAATGTCCAATAACTATCGGATTTGAAATATGAACCGCGTCAAACCATTGTGATAAAGCATCAGAAAAATCTTCTGGCGTTGGTTTTTTCTTCCACTCAAAAGATGGCGAGAATCCTGGGATAGTTGGCACTAACACCCGATGATGTTTTGAAAGCGTCTCTAGTATCCGAAGGCAAGTAAAACCATTAACACTCCAACCGTGAAGAAACACAACGGGGGTCCCGCTCCCCCGCTCAAGCGTGTGAATAGTCCCATGTGATGTTGATATGCTATACTTTCTCAAAGAGTTCATAATTTGTATATTGTATGAAAATTCACATACTAGGATCAGGGGCATATCCATTACGATTCCAGGATGGTCGTTCGCTTTCTTTGCTACTCCCTGAGCATGGCATTATTGTGGACGCCGGATTAGGACTTACTGCGCTTCCGCATAACTACAAGACTGAAACTCTACATATTCTTCTTTCTCACTTTCACCATGATCATATCCTAGGTCTTGCCTTTTTGGCAAATTTTTTAGAGCGCGGCCAATGTAGATCCATTGTTATACACGGTGACGAACGTATCGAAAAATTGATATCTTTTTTTCAAGAGCCATTTAACCCTGAATACACGTCCAAAAATATGCCAATCACAATGGAATATTTTCCAAAAACAACGGAGCTAGCCGGGGTCGCAATACATCGAAAAAAAGTTCCACATTCTTCAGGCACTTCAAATTATTTTACTTTTGCCTCGCAAGGAAAATCATTTGGGTTTGGGACAGATACAACAGCAAGCACGCAAAACGCGGAATTCTTTCGAAATATAAAAACGCTCTTTCATGAATGTAACTATGATAATTCACATAAAGACCAGGCGATTAAAGAAGGTCATTCATACCCTGAAGCAGTAGGAAAACTAGCGCTCGCAGCGGGGGTAGATCAGTTATTTCTCATACATACTGACCCAAGATATCCTAAAGTGAGGAAAGAAATTCAGACTGTCTTTCCGAAAAGCGATATTACAACCGACGATCAAATTATAGAGGTTTAATTTGCACGCGTTACGATAAACTTAGTAAGCGCCGTAAGTGCTTCAATAAATGTTGATGGCAGGTCTAACATCTTCGCAAGAGCTGTTTGTGCTTCTTGAGAAAACTCCTCTGCTCGTTTACGTGCATAAGTGTCAGAACCGGTTTTTTGTAAAATCTTACGTACATACTGAATTTCTTTTTCAGTTGCTTGTTGATTTCCTAAAATGTCAAGCAATGTACGTTTTGTATCTCCACTTATTTTTTTAAGTGCATACACCACCATAAGTGTTGGCTTCCCTTGCCTGATATCAGAATCAGTAGGTTTACCAAGCTTCTTCGGATCACCAAATGTCCCTAAAATGTCATCTTGGAGCTGAAATGCGATACCAAGGGGTTTACTGAACGCGCCAAATGCGGTTTTTGCATACACCTCACTTTTTCCAGAAAGAATTGTTCCAAACTGCAATGGCTGTTCAATTGAATACCTTCCTGATTTTCTGGACATAAGTCGAATCACTTGATCTTCCGTGACCGATTCAAGTTGAGCTGTTGCTTGAACATCTTCGTATTCTCCTAAAAGAAGCTGCTGCTGAATTGTATAAAAAAGTTTCTGCGCACGTTCGACGTAATTTTTTGGAAAAGAAATCTGTGTCACAATTTCATTCGAGAAGCTAAACAAAAGATCACCTATCAATATTGCAAGCGATACACCGAAATGGCTTGCGTCGCCATGAAGTTTTTTCTGAAGGTGTTGCTTGGTAAGTGCAGTGTGGAGTGTTTTATACCCCCTACGTGTTTCTGACTGATCAATAATATCATCATGGACAAGGGCGAACACGTGCAATAACTCGAGTGCGAAACTTGCAAACAAAATTGCAGGAACATCAGTGCCTCCATATGCTTGGTACGCTAATGTGCACAGGTAGGGACGAATTCGCTTCCCACCCTCAGTCCACATATTTCGTGAAGACTCAAGAATGGAACGAAGGTGTGGACTTACAACTTCAATCTCTGGCATTTTGGAATCCAAAAAACGGGAAAAAATTAAATCAAACTGTGATTTAAAATCCTCAAGCGACATGTAGCTCATAAATATTTTGTTAGAAATAATATTAGCTGCTGAAATGCTTTGCCACGATGGCTAATTTTATTTTTTTCACTATCGCTCATTTCGGCAAAAGTACGACTCGATCCCTCTGGTTGGAATATTGTATCATACGGTAATGAAACACGTTGTCCCCCTCTTGGTATATGAACTATGTGTCCAGTAAGTTTTCCAAAAAAACGTACTCAGAAGCATCGGGTGTAATAAGAGCGAGTGCGCTAACAAACGTTGCATTTCTGTTATTGATCCTTTTTTCTTGTAAGGTCTGAAGGGTATGTGAAACAATTTGCGAACGATCATTGCCAGCCCAACGTCCACTATAAACTCCCGGGAGACCACCTAATGCATCAATGCACAACCCCGAATCATCAGCTATAGTCCATGTCCTAGCAAATGGGAAAACTGAACGAGCCTTTTTTAAAGCGTTTCCCTCAAATGTTCCTGCGTCTTCAATAATTTCCTTTGTAAACCCTATTTCTTTTGAAGATTGAACAATGAGGGGTAATTTTTTTAGTAACTCGCGTATTTCATTCACCTTCCCAACATTAGCTGTTGCGACAACAAGTATTTTATTATACTGCATGAAAATAAATTTTAAAAACTGCGTAACTGGTCTTCAAATACGTAATCCAGCGCGTACAAAAACGCGACAAACACGGCAAATGCAACGTAGGGTGTATAAAAAAAATGTGACCATATTGAGACGCTATACACAAGAATAAAACTTATTATTAATGCCTTGAGTACTTTGCCTACTCTTAAAGCCAGTTGCAAATCTGGGCGAAATATTCTTTCAAGAGTTAGTACAATATCCAAAAAAACAACTGCTGCCGTCACAAGAGACACCGTAAAAACGACAAATATATCTCCTTGCGTTCGAATTGAGGCAAACGTCACAACGAGTACTATCAAAAAAATTCGGAATAAAACTGTCCCAATGAACGCTGCCGATAAAATTTCTTTTCTTTCGCGTATAGTCATATTAACTATCTACGTGAAATTCCCAAGCCACTCCCTCAATCTGCTCTGCTTGCATTTTATCATCAAGTCGAAAACTGAACACACCGCGTGTTTCCAGTTCACCTCCGAATATATCCTTGTATTGAATCACTATTTCAGGATTTTTTGAAAGCATCTTTGGTTCGTAAGTCACGTGATCGATACCAGACTCATCCATTTCAATAACTTCAAATCGGTTTATATAGCCGACGTGTCCACCTTCACTGGAATGTGCATGAGGAATTTCAATGCGAACATCCTGAGCGATTTGTTTACCAATATTTTTTAAATTAAGGCTGAATTTTTCCTTATCAAATTCATCTATTTGTATCTTAATAATTGGCAGAAAAAGTCCACGCGACGCACGCTCGGAAGCATGGCTTGATTTGTACGCTGAGAAAGCAGCAAAAAAAGTAAATAATACCACAAAAAGCTGAACAAGACTTTCTATATACGTCTTGTCGGTCCAAATAAAAATGACGAGGATAATAATGAATATTGCTATGAGCACGTAAATGCCACTGTTTGAAACCGTCCTTTTCACATTTTTTTATTTAAAAATCTATAAACTTATTTTCTCAAAAATGAAACAAAAAATCAAGAAACGCCCAGATCGCTATTTATGTCACAATTTCAGTTAAGGTAAGGCATTTATCTTTGGTAAAATCCCCTACTCGAGTTCGTTCCAACTGAGAAACAAACGCGCCACATTTAAGTACATCACCAAGTTCTCGAATAATTGACCGAACATAAACACCTGGACCTGTTACAATGCGTAGCGTTACACTCGGCCATGAATACAACAAACACTCAATTTCTTTTATCAATGCGGGACGTTTTTCAAGGTCAACGGGTTTGCCCTTTCGTGCGAGTGCATACGCTCGCTTTCCCCGAACCTTAATAGCGCTGTATGCGGGAGGGCGTAAAAGAATGTTGCCTTTAAAATTCGAGATGTGGGAAAGTACCGACTCCTTAGTTGGGGTAACCGCTACATAAACTTTAGTTTTTTCACCTTCAGCATCATCCGTTGCCGAATATTCACCTAATGTCGCTGTTACTCTATATTCTTTATCTTTTTGGACAATGGAACCTATCTGTTTTGTGTATTTTCTCCCCACGGCAACTACAAGAACTCCGGATGCGAGCGGATCTAGCGTTCCAGCGTGCCCGATCCGTTGTACGCCCGTCTTTAGTCGTAGCTTGTGTATGACATCGTGGGACGTCATGCCAACAGGTTTCAGTATGCCAAATATGCCTTCCATATAACTATGGCACCACAAAAATAGCTATTTGACAAGAAAAAAAGGTTTGGATACAATTAAACTACTACTAAAAGAGTATTAATTAAAAAGGCTATGACTTACGAAACACCAACTCTTCCCTATTCATATGATGCGCTTGAACCACACATCGATAAGGAAACTATGATGGTTCATCATGACAAACATCACGCCGCCTACACAACAAAATTGAATGCAGCGATTGAAACGCATCCTGAATTGTTTGAAAAGGACGCAAAAGAACTTCTAAAAAATTTATCAGCAGTACCCGCTGATATTCGAACAGCAGTTCAAAACAATGGCGGTGGTCATGTGAATCACGCTTTGTTTTGGGAAATCATGGGTCCAAACGGAGGCGGAAAACCCACTGGTAAATTAATCGAGGCAATTGAACAATCATTTGGTTCGTTTGAAAATTTTCAAAACCAATTCGAAGAAGCCGCAACGACACAATTCGGATCTGGGTGGGCATGGCTTGTAAAAGATGGCGATACGCTCTCAATTACAAAAACAGCAAACCAAGATTCTCCTTTGTCTGACGGAAAAACCCCACTACTTGCTCTTGATGTTTGGGAGCATGCATATTACTTGAAGTACAAAAACATGCGACCCGACTATGTGAAGGCTTTTTGGAACGTGGTAAATTGGGATTCAGTCTCTGAAAAATTTGCAAACGCGTAAGTCTCTTAAGCGATCCTTTACTGTGACTGGAAAGATGCATACAAAGCAATTGCTGTGGCAGCTGCTACATTAAGTGACTCGATACGATCTTTGTCGAGGGGAATTGTAATATTTGCAGTAACCGCAGGAGTAACACTCCCACTGATGCCATGAGCTTCACTGCCAATTATTAGACAAAAAGGTGTTTGCCATTTAAATTGGGAAAGTGGCGTCCCCGTATGAGCATCTAATGCGTACACAGGCATATGTGCGCCTAAATCATGAATAAATGATTCTGATTTTCGAGCGATATGCAATAGAAAAATTGACTCTTTTGCGGCACTAATGGATTTTGGATTAAACGGATCTGCGCTTGTTGTGTCTGATATTACGGTCGCAACGCCAAACGCGGCGCAACTACGCATAATTGCACCCACGTTTGAAGGATCTGAAACACCGTTTAGAAAAACAATCGGCAAAGAATCGTCTATTACTTCTTCAATTTTATCGTATACCGCGATAATCCCCTGAGGCGTTTCGAGTGAAGATATCTTTTCTATCACCCCCTGGCCAGCATCAAATGCGACTGCGCTCATCTTGCGCTCAAGCGCGCTGACAATATCAGCGTGATTATTCCGAAATTGTTCTGTCACAAGCACCTCTCTAGGAATTGCGTCTTTTTCTAGTGCATCGCGAATTATAAGCGGATTTTCCACAATAAATTCCGAGCATTCATCTCTATATTTCTTTATTTGAAGTTTCTTTATGTGTTTTTGCAGTAAAGGGCTTGGGTTCATATATTACGCAATAATCACTGAAAGTGCCTGAGGAAGTATATCTAGACGAAATGATTTTTGCAAAGGAAGCACTTCCCCATCAATTTGACTTACTGATGCCGGAGTAACACTGATCTCAACTTTTTTCGCTGTATACGTTTCGACCTCAGGTAAATGTACATGAGCACCTTTCATAAACAAAGGAAGCTTCCTTAGGGCATACAATTTGCTTGTTTTTTTTACCAAACAAATAGTAAGAACCCCATCATCAAATTTTGCTGATGGCGCGACTTTAAAACCTCCGCCATAGGTTGTACCGTTGCATACGGCTACCAGCAGAATTTTTGAAATTAGTGTGTGCGTATCATCTAATATGACTTGGGCACTCTTAAACTGATAAGTCGGGAGAGTACGTAATACTGACATAAAATAAGCAGGGAAGCCACTAACAAATTTTGTGTACTCCCGAACATGAGCCGCGACCTCTCCATCAAATCCAACACCGAAGCCGTTGCACATGAGTCGCTCATTGTTAATTTTGCATAAATCAATCCGATGTAATTTTGCTCGTAAAAGTATTTCTAAATTTTTTTTTACGTATGATGTAAAACCGAGCTGATGAGCAAAGTCGTTTCCCGATCCCATCGGGAGAACTCCAAGCGCTGCATTAGTACCTGTTAATCCTTGAGCTACCTCATTAACCGTCCCGTCGCCCCCTACAGCTATAACAAATGAAAAGTCTTGAGAGGCTTTTTGAGCTAATGCAGAGGCATGAAGCGGGTTTTTGGTTAACGCGATTTCATACGACATGCCTTTGCGAACGCAATAATTTTCTATATCACGGACATACGACAAATGACGACCCTTACCTGCCATTGGGTTAACTATAAAAAAATATGAAGTAGACATATCACAAGTGTAGGCTGTGAACTTTTTTTCCGCAACCCCCTATTAGCTCTCGAGTACACCATTATTTCGCTAGACGCGGTAACGCATATTTTATCACTATGCGATAAAGTACGGCGATTATCACAAGTCCACCCATCACCCAATATGCGGCAAAAACATATCAACAGGTCCGGCATGGCAGGCGGAATTTTTGGTTTATGTCTTAGAGCGGACTCTGGATATTCTTCAAAATCGGGTTTGTCACATGCGTGTATATTTGCGTCGTGCGGATGTTGCCATGCCCCAAGAGTTCCTGCACGTACCGCACGTCCGTACCGTTCTCCAGCAGGTGGGTGGCAAAGCTGTGGCGCAAACTGTGAAACGTGGCCGCTTTCGGTATCCCGGCCCGAATAAGCGCACGCTCGAAAATCTTCTGCGCCGTGCGGCTCGACAGCGCACCGCCGCGCTCGCTGGAAAATACCTCCCCATCCATGCCTTTACCCGCGGTCATCTGCCGCAGTCCGTCGATGAGTTTATCGGGCAATACGGTCATCCTGTCCTTGCGGCCCTTAGCGCCTTTCAGGTGAATAGTCCGCTCGCCAAAGTCAACGTCCCCGACCCGCAGACTAACCACTTCACTCACTCGCAAACCGGAGCCGTACGCCAGGGCGATCAACAGGCGGTGTTTGGCATTGGTTACTGAGTCAATCAAACGCATTATTTCAGCCCGGCTCAATACGACCGGCAGTCTCGATGACCGCTTGGCAAATTTAAAATCCATTGCCGCGCGCACTCCGACGATCTCCCGATAATAGAATTTGATCGCATTGATACTGAGGTTGACCGACTGCGCCGCCCGCCCCCGAGCGTGCATTTCCAGCAAAAATTGCCGCAAGTTCGGTTCGTCCAGCACGGCATAATCCACCCTCTTATACTCAAAATACGCCCGCAAACAGTAGAGATAGCTCTGGATCGTCCGGGGACTGTAATTCCGCAGGACTAATTCCTGCCGCACCTTCCCTAGTATTTCTTGCATATTTAGCTATTATTTAATACTCTTAGATTGCCAGGGGGGAAGGCTATGAGCATTATATCCAATATTCGTCTAACACGCAAAATGCGCTACATTTCACGAAATCACTACGTATAGAAAAGAGTTAGGCGACATATTTTTGAAAAATTTGATTTTAAAATGTTTTTGGTGGGCTTTAAGAAATAAGGAATTTGATTTTTTTAATTTTTAAAGAGGGGGGTAATATGGTGTTTTCTCCGCTATCGCTCCGAAAACGAATTTTAATT
>CAZGDO010000002.1:0-47232 GCA_964524365.1 uncultured Gammaproteobacteria bacterium
TAAATTTACGCAGACGCAAGCTTTTTGTACGTATTTTGCTATACTAAGAATATGAGATTTCTGCTTCGTTCAAAAATCCATAAAGCACACGTTACTGAGGCAAATCTTAATTATATCGACAGTGTGACGATAGATGAAAACTTGATCGACCGAGCGGGATTTCTGATCGGCGAAAAAGTCATGGTCGTTTCAAGTACAACAGGTGAGCGACTTGAAACCTATGTTATAGCTGGGACTCGAGATTCGGGGAAAATTTGTATGAACGGAGCGGCGGCACATAAAATTAAAATCGGCGAAGAGGTCATTATTATGGGATTTGAATTAGCAGATGAAGAAATTACCCTTACAAATATACTCGTAGATCGGCAAAATAAATTCAGTCGTATCTTATGAGCCAACAAAATCCGAGTCTTACCGAAGAACAAATAAATGTCTGTTTTCGTAAAGGGACGGAAACCCCTGGATCGGGAAAATGGCTACACAATAAAGAAGCGGGGGATTATATGTGCGTGAACTGCGGGCAGGAACTATTCAAGTCAGATACAAAGTTTGATTCAGGGACTGGCTGGCCATCATTCTGGGATCCAGCTAACCGCGGCAATGTTAAGACAGCAAATGACGACTCAATGGGTATGCGTCGAATCGAGGCGTTGTGCTCAAAATGCGGTGCTCATCTTGGTCACGTGTTTAACGACGGACCAAAACCTACTGGCCAGCGATATTGCATCAACTCGCTCGCGCTTGATTTTAAACAAAAAAACTAAAGGCTGTATCTGTGATACGGATTCTTACACGGATTGGCGTGCGCAACAATCATCCAACCTTTGCACGAATGGTGATAAATGGAACTATTTTTTGTTTTTTCATTTGTTGCCTGAAGTCACGAAACACAATATACTAAGAAAGGAGAAACTAACAGTAATAATATCATATGCGGCAAATACAAAAAATGGGTATCCTTTTAGCTCTTGGGACGGCAACCATTTCTGGATTTTCTACCTTTTTTGCAAAAATTGCGGTCACCTCGGTAAAAAATCCTGTTTTATTTACAACGCTCAAAAACAGTATTGTAGGCCTCTTACTCATCGGCATCCTCTTATTTTGGAAAAAACTTCCTGAACTTAAATCTATTTCTCGAGCTGACTGGATTAAACTCATTCTGATTGGAATAATCGGCGGTAGTGTCCCATTTATTTTATTTTTTACGGGTCTGACACTCACCACCGCTATAAGTGCCGGCTTTATCCATAAAATGCTCTTCATCTGGGTAGCGCTATTGGCGATCCCTTTCTTAAAAGAGCGACTTTCATGGATCCAAGGCGCCGCGATTCTACTGCTCGTTGGGGGGAACATTGCCATATTAGGAACACACTCCCTGTCGTTTGGAAAAGGCGAGCTACTCATTCTGCTTGCAACCATCTTTTGGGCTGTTGAAAATATTATCGCGAAAAAAGCACTTACAAATCTTTCAAGTAGTGTTGTTGCTGGTGCACGCATGGTCTTTGGCTCAATTATCTTACTTGGTGTAGTGGTGCTCCAAGGTAATTTTCATTTAGTTTCAAATCTTTCGGGGACGCAGTGGCTTTGGACGCTCATACCATCCGTTCTACTCCTTGGATACGTTCTTACTTGGTACGCGGCATTAAAACGCGCACCCGCAACCATCGTCGCGAGCTTGCTTGTACCAGCATCACTTATCACAAATCTTTTATCTCTCGCATTCCAAGGTTCACCAATGACTGCGGCACAATATATGGGTGGCGCGCTCTTTGCTATTGCGGTCGGACTCATCGTTTGGCAAGGAATTAAGCAACACGATCGAACCTATGCCCCAGGACACAACCATACATCGTGACGGTGTCGCCCGATGCACGCGCTATGCATTTGGTCCAAATAAATTACATCTCTGTGGACCTGATGCAAACGCAGAGGTTTTCGCGTACATGAAAGAAGGAATTGTTGATCCCGGATTAGAAAAACTTTTATCACGATTTTCAACGCTGTACCCATACCTCGAACACATTGCTCGCGCAAATCATATACGCGATCCGTTTGATGATCGAGTCGTGCATGCATATTGGATTGGCAATGAGCTTTTAGAAACAATAACCCCGCAATCTTTCTATACGCATCTTGCTGACACGCTTGATCTTAAACATAAATACACACCAAAAGAATTTGAACAACTCGCGCGGAAACTTCCACAGGGCGCGCGCATGCACCATTCATTCCATGTGTTCAATGCGTATAAGCGGACAGGACATGATGCACGGTTCCATAACCTAGAAAGCATGGATTCCTGCCGCATAAGCTGGGGCACGGTAGCAACAGTTGATGGGCCAACAATTACACTAAAACGAAAACCGTTGATTCTTAATGGTCACCATATAGGGTTGGGTGAAGAAGAAAACTTTGTTGTCACGCGCCAACTGCAAGATGATGTTGAATTTGATGAGTTAAAACCAGGGGATGTGTTGTCCTTGCATTGGGGGCGACTCTGTGAGGTTATTTCAAAACAAGACGCGCGCCTACTCGAACACTACACAAATAAACATATTGCGCTTACCAATTTAACGCTCTAGTTATGGATGTGTGGTTATTTGGCAATCCAGATTTGGGCATGGACTCACTTCCGCTTACGCTCCGTGAAGATTTGCAAAAAGCATTCCCCAAGGCAATATTTACTGTCCAAGACCCGCTGGACGAATGGGATATGCCAAAAAAATTATTAATTGTCGATACAGTCATCGGCATTAATCAAGTCAAAACATTTACCTCACTTGATGAATTTCAAAAAGGGCCACGTGTGACTATGCACGACTTCGATTTGGGTATGCAATTAGCATTCTTGCAGAAGCTCAACAAACTGCCACCGGTGACTATTATCGGCGTTCCACCAACACTATCTCGAAACAAAGCACGTGCGCAAATTATTTCTGCGCTTCAGAAATACGGACTGTGAGAAAATGAGATGCGCAACTCATACACGGGTCGTATGCCCGAATGAGTTTTTCAAGTTCTAACTGCAACACATCTTCGCTTGGGTTTTCGGGCAACATTTTTTCAATCAACCGTTTCAGGTCAACCTCAATGTTAATTTGATTTTGTCCTGTTGGTACAATTATATCACCCTCAACAACCTTTCCAGCCCTATCGATGGTCACCTTATGGTACAATGTACCACGCGGAGCTTCAACAACCCCAATGCCAATCCCCTCAGCTTTCGTCGGTTTTGCCAATTCTTCCTTTACGAATTTCTGACTGGGCAATAAATCAATCGATTGATCAAAAGAATGTAAAATCTCAATCGCCTGTGCGAGGTTATTGTGATAAATATTAGTAGAAGGGAATAACGACAATGCCAATGTCGCATCCTTTTTTGTGTTATCGTGCAACGTATCTTTTGACAGGTTAATTCGTGCAAGCGAGCCCACCATGAATGATCTGCCTTTAAAGGTGTACCCTGACGCCTGTGAGTAAGGAATTACAACATGTTCTAGGTGGTCGCGATAATCTTTTTCATTAATATAATCACCATCATCGCTAATTATGTGGCCATCAAGATAACTGAATGGGTTGGCAACAAGTGCCATAAAATGCGTCTGACGATCAAACGTATTTATGCTTTTTCTAAACAACTCAATTGTCCGCAATACCGCCGGGCGCGCATGCTCTAACTTCTTTATTGCTTCTGTAACCTCTTCGGGTGTTGGCACTTTCATGAATCCACCAATGCCAGGATACATCGCGTGGACACCTCTACCTGCAATTATAATTGAAAGATAATTGCCAGCTGCTTTAATTTCAAATGCATCGTGTAAAATTTGATGCTGCTCTTCGTCTTTCTCATCAAATTCCAAAAATGAATCCTTGCCATACATATCGGGCAGGGCAAACAAATACAAATGCAACGCATGATCTCGAATATTCAAGCCATTCATGGTCAATTTTTTCATTACCATGGATTGTGGGCTGGGTGTGATACCAAGCGCATGTTCGCATGCCTCAATACTGCACAGCAAATGCGCATTCGAACAGGTTCCGCAGATACGTGCTAATAATGACGGCAATGTTTTGTAGGGTTTACCGCGCATTGCCTGCGTGTAAAAACGTTTGAATTCAGTAATGCCAAACGTACACTTTTCAACTTTTCCTTTTTTCACAATAACATCCAGCGTCGCCGAACCCTCAACTTTTGTAATCTCCTTTGTCAGTGACAGATCTACTTGATGCATACGATTATACAATATTAAATTCTTTCAAAAGTCCAGCGAGGGCGTCCATAAAATTCTTTTCGCTCATCGGGCACCCAGGAATCGCAACGTCAACGGTTATTGCGTCAGATAATTTCAAAACTTTCGGCAAATGGCTAAACCGAGCAAGCAATGGCTGAATTTCTTCGAGACGCTTTGCATCGAATTGATTTCGTTGTGCGGACGGCAACCCCATAACCGCGCATGCGCCAATCGCTACAACTTTTTTGGATTTCGAACGAATCTCCTTTACTTTATCAATGTGTTCTTGAGTTGCAAGCGCGCCTTCAATAAACGCAACATCAAGCTCATCTAGTACGTTGCGCGTTTGCAATACACGAGCATGACGAACATCCAACACTCGCTTCCATTCCTCCCAATGCTCGTTCATGAGCTCCGTAAAAATTATTGTACTATCTTCGCAGCAGCTAAATGTAAACCAGCCGATGCGTAATTTCTTGTTCTCCGTCATATGTGTAGTATACCAGAAGTGTATTGGATTGTGATAGCCCACTACGGTATACTGCACATATGGAACATACGCAAAAACTGTCCGAGCTCGCAAAACACATCCGATTCAATATTTTGGACATGACAACGCGTGCGAAATCTGGACACCCATCATCTTCGTTGTCCGCTGTCGAGCTTATGACGGTTCTTTTTTTTGATGGTTTTCTTCGATATGACCCCGCCCATCCAAATAATCCAAACAACGATCGCGTACTATTTTCAAAAGGGCACGCATCGCCACTCTTCTATGCATTGTACGAAGTTGCTGGTGTGATCCCCCAAAAAGAACTCAAAAAGTTTCGCACGCTCGGCAGTAGACTTGAGGGACACCCAAGTATGAAATTTCCGCATACCGAGGCGCCTACTGGATCGCTCGGTCAAGGGCTTTCAGTTGGCGTCGGTTTAGCGCTCCATGGATCTTATGTTAATAAATTACGATACAAAACGTATGTCCTGCTTGGCGATAGCGAAATGGCGGAGGGGCAGATTTGGGAAGCGGCAGAAATTGCTACACAGTATAAACTTTGTAATCTGATCGGCATTCTTGATATGAATCGTCTCGGACAAAGCGGACCGACAATGGACGGACGAAATGCCAAAAAATACGAGCGCAAATTAAAAGCGTTCGGCTGGGAAACAACCATATGCAATGGGCACAATATTCGCGACATCCAACGTGCCTTCAAAAGAGCTACGCGGGCACGAGCTCCTTTTATGATCATCGCGAACACAATCAAAGGCAAGGGTGTGACATTTATTGAAGATAAAGAGGGCTGGCACGGTAAACCGCTCACGCTCGAGCAAAAAAATATTGCCGTGAAAGCGCTTGGTAATATTAATCTATCAGCGCATGGCAAAATTACGACGCCCCACTTGGTGAAAAAGAAAAAACTGCGTCATGGTCCCGTGGGAAAAATTGATTATCAGCAGGGCGATAAAATAGCACCTCGCGTAGCATATGGAAATGCGCTTATACGACTCTACCCAAAATACCCAGAACTTATTGTGTTGGATGCAGAGGTATCAAATTCAACGAAGACCGACTCATTTAAAAAACGGTACCCCCGTACATATTTCGAAATGTACATTGCTGAGCAAAATATGGTCAGCGTGGGCCTAGGGATGGCACGACAAGGTAGCATACCTGTGATTAATTCTTTTGCGTCATTTCTTACGCGTGCTCATGACCAAATACGCATGAGCCAATACGCAAAACAGCACATCATCTATGTGGGAAGTCACGCGGGAACATCAATCGGGCATGATGGTCCCTCGCAAATGGGACTTGCTGATCTTAGTTTTTTCCGATCGTTATTTAACAGCACGGTATTGTACCCATCAGATGCCGTATCAGCAGAAAAATGTACAGAACTCGCGTTGAAACAGAAGGGGGTTGTCTACATACGAAACACGCGCATGAAGTTGCCTGTATTGTATGCAAATACAGAAAAATTTGAAGTAGGCGGCAGCAAAACACTTCGCACACACAAAAAAGATATTGCAACAATTTTTGTTGCAGGGGTAACTGTGCATGAGGCGCTTCTTGCGCACCAACAATTACTTAAAGAGCGCTTGTATGTCCGGGTTATTGACCTTTATTCTCTTAAACCAATTGATAATAAAACCATACGTAAAGCGGCAAAAGAAACAAAGCTACTCTTAACCGTCGAGGACCATGTTGCTGAAGGTGGGCTTAGCGATGCGGTTCGTTCAGTCTTTTCTCACAATACACCAGATATGTATTCTTTGGCAGTAACAAAATCCCCCCAAAGCGCTCAACCACATGAGCTGCTCGCATATGAATCAATTGATAGTTCTGCTATCATACGAACTGTAAAGCGGTTGATAAAAAAATAAGAGTATGTATATTTTATTCGACATCGGCGGGACAAATACGCGCATTGCGGCTTCACAAAACGGCAAAACGTTTGGAATCCCTGTAATTTTTAAAACTCCGAAAAAATTCTCTGCGGGGGTACAATTGTTTGCTTCAATCGCCAGACGCCTTTCGGCCGGCAAAAAAATTCAGGCAATTAGCGGGGGGTTCGCGGGACCGTTAAACACAAAAAAAACTTCGGCATTAAATTCGCCACATTTATCTAACTGGGTCGGAAAACCGCTCACAAAAAATATTTCTCGAGCTCTCCATGCGCCAATATATATTGAAAATGACACCGCGATCGTCGGACTTGGCGAAGCTGTTGCTGGCGCTGGCCGCGCATATCCCATTGTCGCATACATAACAATAAGTACCGGGGTAAATGGTGTTCGCATCGTTAATAAACGCATTGACGCAAACGCATTTGGTTTTGAAATCGGGCATCAATTTATTGCGCCATTTGATTACAAAAAAAATCAAAAATGTGTCAGCTGTAAAATCCCGGGACATCTTGAGGGATTCATTTCAGGAAGTGCGCTTGAAAAGTGCTATAAGAAAAAACCACGTGATATTCGGAATGCAAAAATCTGGACCGAAACCGCGCGCTGGCTTGCGTATGGACTCGTAAACACCACCGTGTATTGGTCGCCCGATGTTATTGTGCTTGGCGGATCAATGATGAAAAAACCTGGAATTAATCTAGTCGAAGCGAGAAAATTCTTTGCGCAAACGCTTACTATTTTTCCGCACCCACCCAAACTTCTGAAAGCGTCGCTTGGGGATGTTGGTGGCATATATGGCGCGCTGGCCTATATAAAACAAAAACAAGAATAATATACAAATCAATCAAAATATGGTATAATTCAATCAGTTTCTGATAATTGGGGTACTTTATGTTTAGTATTATTGTATGACAAAAGTCACAAAAGCCGTAATCCCAGTCGCCGGATTTGGGACTCGATTCTTACCCGCGACCAAAGCACAACCAAAAGAAATGCTGACACTGGTCGATAAACCAGTTATTCAATATATTGTTGAAGAGGCGGTTGCGTCTGGGATCGAAGATATCGTCTTTATCACAGGGCAAAATAAACGAGCCATCGAGGATCATTTTGATCGTAATTTCGAACTTGAATACCGACTGCGGCAAAAAAACAAAACGAAAATCCTTGAAGAAGTCATGCGCATTTCTGATATCGCGCGCTTTGTGTACATTAGACAAAAAACTCCGCTCGGATTAGGCCACGCTGTGTTAACTGCGAAAGATGTTATTGGCGACAATCCTTTCGTCGTTTTATCGGGTGATGACCTTATTGATGCGGATGTCCCAGCAACAAAACAATTAATAGACGTGTTTAATCGCTACCAAGACTCTGTTATTGGAGCGCTTGACGTACCAAAAAAATTGGTTGACCAATATGGTATTGTAAAACCACGCGGACAGATGGTTGAAAATGTGGTTGAAATAGAAGATATTATCGAAAAACCAAAAATTGAAGATGCGCCATCGACGATCGGCGTAACTGGTAGATGGTTGCTGACTCCAGATATTTTTGCTTGCTTAGAAAAAACTAAACCTGGCGCGGGTGGCGAAATCCAGCTCACGGATGGAATGCGTTTGTTGCTCAAACAACGTTCCATGTATGCTTGTAAGCTGCAGGGTGAATATTATGATTGTGGGAACAAGCTCGAATTCTTAAAAGCAACGGTGAACTTTGGGAAAAAACACGAAGAAGTAGGAAAAAGCTTTTCAGAATACCTTAAGAAAAAAGCATGAGAAAATCCACAATTGTTCTTATTGCGATTTCATTGCCGGTGCTTATAATCCTTGCGCTCATTTTTTGGCCAAAAGCAACTGTCACACCTCCGCCACAAACAAAACTGACTATATGGGGATTCGCATCGCAGACAGAAATGCAGGGCGTTCTAGCAACATATCGCGCACAAAGCCCATACGTTTCAACCACCTATGTCCAGGTCCAAGAAAGCACATTTAAAGAAACATTGCTCAAAGAATGGGCGCTTGGCCAAGGACCTGACGTCGTCATGGTCCCATCGCAACAGCTTGTCGAATATCAACCATTCCTTTCTCCAGCACCAGCGACCATCACACAATATACTTTTGCAACCCAAAAAACTCTAGGTATCAAAGAAGAGACGACTGTCACGCAATCAACCGTTGCTGGGCCAACACCAGAATTTCTTCGTCAAAATTATATTGATACTGTTGTAAACGACGCGGTGATAGCACAAAAGGTGTATGGCCTTCCACTTACCGTAGATACACTCGTGCTCTTTTCGAATAGAGATCTATTAAATCAAGCGCAGATAGCGCTCCCTGCCGCCACGTGGGAACAATTTGTTCAGCAAGTGCCACGCTTAACGATTGTGGATGCGAATGCGAACCTCATCCAATCAGGAGCGGCGCTTGGGACAAGCGACAATATACTCCATGCGCAGGACATTCTTGCGCTCATCTTAATGCAAAATGGATCAGAAGTGGTAGACCCCTCAAGCGGACAAGCGAACCTCACAGCAGATGCCTCAACTATACAAGCGTTAAACTTCTATACAGATTTCGCACGAATTTCAAAAACAATCTACTCATGGAACGAGGAGCAAGAAGAAGCGCTTAATACGTTCGCGGCGGGAAAAATAGGGTATTATATCGGCTTCAGCGCCGACGACGCAACCATTAAGCAGCGATCTGTTGGTCTTAATTATGACATCACGGCAGCGCCCCAAATTTCAACGCAACACCCTGTAAATATCTCATCATACACACTAGCAACAGTTGCAAAATCATCAAATAATCAAAATGTTGCGTGGGGGTTTGTTTCTTTCATTACAAATAAAAACAATTCCGCGGTCTATGCAAATGCGTCATTCAAAACTCCTATGCGAAAAGATTTGCTCAATCAGCTTATAACCGAACAAGGAACAAGTATATATGGGATCTTGGCCGGCCAAGCATTAACGGCACGAAATTGGTACAGAGGGCCAAACTATGAAAAAGCACAGGCAATCCTTTCTGATCTCATTACAACTACGCTTGGAGGCTCTCTTGCTCTCGAGACTATAAATAGTGCAAACCAACAGCTACGCCTTATTCAAAAGCAATGACCCAACAATCAAAAAAACTTCTTGGTCTTGCGATGCTTCTGGTAAGCATCACGCTTTTGCTGACGTTCCCACACGGGGCTGACGCACAACGACTCTTTCCAAGAATAGCACCAACCTGCGACCAGGACGTAGTTATGGTTAATGGCGCGCCAAATATTCCCGTTGGTGAGCGGTGTGGATTAAATGACCTTGTTCAATTATTTATAAATTTATTTGATTGGGGATTAGCAATTCTCTCAATTATTTCAATAGTCTTTCTTATTATTGGTGGAGCGTACTTACTTGTATCTGCCGGAAATGAGCAACGGGTCCAAACCGGAAAATCAATTCTTGTAAACACAACCCTTGGTATCGGGATCGCGCTTGGCAGTTGGCTTGTTATTAACACAGTTATCGGTCTTCTGGTTGGGAACGGGACTTTTGATAATGTGCAGGTATTCGCAAAAAACTGGTGGGGCGCTAATACGTGCACAAACGAATACAGTACCCTATGCGCTCAATATGATCTTCGAGAAGGTTGCGGCGATGTTCGTACTTCTTATGTTTCTGAGCTTCAACGCAAACTCCGAGACGCAGAGTGCGGCAATATTGAACCTGATGGTTGCTTCGGTCCACAAACATCTCTTGCAGTACAGGCTTTTAATCAGGCGTACGGATTTGAGCCTGAAAGTGTTGCACACCGAAACACCTGGGATAAATTAAATTCAGGCGCTAAATGTACCGCGGGTGCCATACCCCAACAAGTTGCGGCTGGTAATGGTTGTTGCGTAACACAGTGTGGGACAGGGCAGGCAAACACCGCAGAAAACAATGGCGCCACTGGCTGTAAAGACTTATACCCCGGTACTGCGTCAGTGTGGTACATTGGTGCCTGCACGACAGATGCGATAACAACCCCATCTGGCTGCTGTCAATTGCCAGGCAATAATACATGTATATCACAAGCAAATGTCGATTGGTGTAAAAAAACAATTACAAATAGTCAGCCTGGAATCTATGCGACTGGGGCGTGTGACGCTACTCGCTGTCCAGCCGGCATTAGCAATGCGTGTCTTTAAAAAAATAATACAATACCTCTATGAATAAAAAACAAACAACGCTACTCGCGCTCGCAGGAATGGCTCTTTTTATTGTTTTCCCTTTTGCGAGTCATGCAGCGCAGCTCCCAAATCCGCTCCCAGTCAATGACCCGGAAAGCTTGGCGCTCCAAATTTTAAAGATTTTCCTTGGTTTTCTCGCCCTCGTTGCCCTTATAATGTTTATTTATGGCGGGTTCATGATGCTAACATCTGCTGGAAATGCGGATCGCATTAAAAAGGCAAAAAATACGCTTGTTTGGGCCGCTGCCGGCGTTATTATTATTTTAGGCAGCTATTCATTTTTAAGTTTTATTTTCTCTCTGTTTACTAAATAATAAATCAATTTGACAAAAACACATCATTTGTGTATAGTAACCTCAGCAAAATTCTAATAGGTTTTGCAAAAACAAACGGTCGAAGCTTTTAATATATACTGTTGTCCTCATACATGTAACAAGGGGAAGGAAGGGGGTGTAACATATGAAAAAATATATCGTTGCTGGCTTACTTACTCTTTTGGTCCTTGCGGTCCCTGCAGCTACATTCGCTCAATTCACGATCGACCAGAACATCCCAGGAAACATTGGTATCAACAATACAACAAAAACTCTTCAAGAGACCCTTATTTCTGTTGTTAACTGGGTCTTAGCTCTCTTAGGGTTAATTGCTGTCATCATGATTCTTTATGGTGGCTTTGTTTGGCTTACTGCTGGTGGTAACGAAGAAAAGGTTGCTTCTGCAAAGAAAATTATTTCAGCCGCTATTATCGGTTTGATTATCGTTCTTCTCGCATACGCAATCGTCACCTTCGTCGTGAACACCACGAATTCGGTTACGAACTCGTAATCTCCTAACTCTTACTTTGAGTATACATACCCCCCCGCAAGGGGGGGGTATGTTTTTTCTGGGCACTACAGTACAAATCTTCTATACTAAACGCATGAAAAGCAAGAAAACAATTATCTTACTTTGCACTCTTGCAATAATGGCGGTATTACTGTTTTTTAGCATCTGGAAATACGCGCATCACATTTATAATGCGCTCGACTTGGCTATATATTCCCAAACAGCGTGGCATCTTACACACGGACACTCACTCTACAACAGCATCCAGGGGTCGTCCTATTTCGGAGATCATGTTGAATTCATGCTTTTTCCTATTTCGCTAGTATTTTATTTTTTCTCTCACCCAATAACACTGACCACGATCCAAATATGTGTGATACTCAGCGGGGTTATACCCGTCTATATGATAACAAAACGGCTTACCTCAGAATATGTTGCATCCGCTGCGTCAATTGTTTTTTTGTTGCATCCGCTCGTTTGGAATAATGCATTGTTTGAATTCCACATACTCACCTTCGCAATCCCGCTACTCCTTTGGGTGATGTACGCATATGCAACACGATCTTTTAAATTATTTGTTTTGTTTGGACTCCTCGCGCTTGCCGTGCGTGAAGACGTTGCGCTTGCCGTTTTTGGTGTTGGACTCCTCGCGCTTGCCGATCGGCGTTCACTGCGATGGTGGCTTGCGCCAATGCTTGGCTCTGTTGTGTGGTTTGTAACAGCGTTTTTTATAAATGCACATGCAGCAGATCATGGATATAAATTTTTTGCGTTCTACTCGTGGCTTGGTTCATCAATACCAGGTATACTGCAAAATATTTTTTATCATCCATTAATTGTGCTTTCACATTTATGTAGTGTAAGTAATATACTTTTCCCTATTGGGCTGCTGCTGCTATTTGTCGGACTTCCGCTAAAAGGGCTTAGAGGGCTACTGCCCGCCGCACTCGTCTTTCTTCAATTATTTTTTGGTTTATTTAATGTTAAGACGCTACTTAGTACGCACTACACGTCCCTGCTTATTCCGTTCTTGGTTTATGCAAGCGTTTTAGGGATCCAACGTATCCGTTCTGAAATGGAAAACCGACTAGTAAAAATACGACCAGAGTACAAGACGTTGTCTCTCATTATCGTTGTCGTGATTCTCGTTGTAAATATAGTGGCCATTGGTCCAATACTTGGACTCACAACGCAAACACGGCCAAATACGCATATTGCGGCTGAGATCCCAAAAACGGCATCTGTTGTCGCGTCATACGGCCCAATTACGGATGTGGCAGCAAGGGAAAATGTGTATTCTCTTCATTATTTCGCTCTGGGTCATAAACAATTCTCTAACGATCCGTACGTATTCCCCACGCAACCGGATTACGTTCTCTTAGATCTTGAAGACTTCACAACTTTTGAGTTTCAATATGCTTCAAATGAGTATTATAAAGATGAATATCAGAGCATGCCGATGCGTCTGCGCGAATTTCTTGACTGGTACACCATTACAAAACGAACTGGAAACGAGATGCTGCTAGCAAAAAAAACTACAGGGGATTCCTTGCTCACCGCAGGAGAAACGCTAGCGACGCTCACAAAACAAGAAACGGATGAAACGAAAAATACGTTTGTTGTAAAAAAGATAGATGAAAATACGGACACTCAACTGGGTAGCTACCTAACACTGCAAACCTCTCTGCATCTATCAAGTTCTGACGAATGGCGGCATCTCGCGTTCCGCATAACATACGAAAATCAAGATGGCGTGCAAACAATTGAAGCCCCGGTTGCATGGCACCTCTTTGCGTTTGATGACCCGTCCTATCAATACAATGTAAAAATGTTTATAGCAACTGACGGCTTTGCGTCTCGCGGAAGCCGATATACCGTTGAAATGCTGACTCGTTCCGGACAGCTGCAGATTGCGCCACACCGCGGGACGAAAACTGTACCTACCGAGGCAACCGTTCTTGCGTCTTCTTCAGTTGCGCCCGATTAATCAACAACCTGATAAATAATCGCGGTATCCGTGGCGTGTACCTGGATGAGGAATGGCGCGACTGGAGGATCAAAATTATCAAGCGTTTTATCTTGCGCTGAGTAAAAAACATAGGTAATATCCCAGTCGCGAAGAAACTGCTTACTTGAGCTTGGGCTTTGATAAAAATCAATAACGAGCTGGGCTTTCACGTCAGAAAAAAGTGTCTGTGGTTTGTGGCCAATAAACACACGACGACCTGTCTGTGCGGGAATAAAATTTCCTATTTCTTTTGACGACAAAATTATATCCGCATCAGTCGTGTTGTCCTTAAGCCAAGACATCCCATCCAGATCACTTTGTAACGGATAATACATATAATAAAATATACTATTCGGGTTGCTATACAGAAACATATCCTGAAAAATCATCTGAAGATTGCCAAGAGGCAGAAACACGATTAAAAAAAGACCGATCGCCATTGCCGCATACCATGAACGCGTATTCGCTCGACGTAAAAGCCATAAAACACCAATAGTAGCAAAAATACCCAATGGAATCTGAAAGCCCTCTATAAGTCGTCGTTGGAAAGAAATGGGAGAATACAACAACACAATATTCACGAGAACCCAACATGATAATAATTGAAATCGTATATCATGCCGTTTTCGCGCCATACCAATCACGGCAAATGGAATAAGCCACCCAAAACCAATTATATACATCCATGGGTTTGGTGAAGAAAGTACATTCGCGCTCGACCATTCATGAAACACAACATGTAGGTTATTAAGCCACAAAAAATAGGTGAGGACAGGCGCGCTTATTCCGAAAAAAATTATCCACGACACTATAACTCTCTGATATTTTTTATAATTTGTTAGAAGTAAAGCAGCCGCCCAGACAACAGAAACGACATAAATTGTCGGGACGTAAAACGGGTGAGTGCTAAATAGAACGGCCGAGGAAAGGCCGGCAAGAATCGCAAAAAAGTGTCTGTGCTCTAAAAAGGCGCGCATAACCCAAAAAAGGGACAACACAAGCAATGCAATACTCACAATAAAATGAGGTGAGTGCATAACCGACAAAAAAGGGATGGCCTCTGTTACCCAGAGATCAACTGGATGTTGAATCGAGATAGGGGAATTATGCAAAAAACCATCTATAAACAAACCCATCCCACTCGCAAAAAAAATGGTTGCGAGCCCTAGTAACACTTTTTTGTGTTGCTGGCCAAATACATAATACAGAATACGCATCACTGCATAAACGAGCACGGGAATAAGTAGCATACGCGCAAGTTGAAAAGCGAGAAATGGGGTTAATGAAAAAAGACGAGCCAAAAGACCGACGCCAAGCCATAATAGGTTAACGTATGCTGCGGGATGCTCTTCTGAGGTAAATAAATTGTGGAAACTCCAGTGTCCTTGTTTTACCTCCTCAATCATTGAAAAATAAGTATTCGTATCACCAGATGCCAAATAATCAATCCCGCTATATGTGTGCCCAGCGGGTGTCGCGATATATCCAAAGATATACGGGGTAATGGTAAGTAAAACCAAAAAAAGCGTTGTGCAAATGAAAATCCAGCGTCGGGCGGTGGTGTGCTGCATATAGACTAAGATTGAAGGTGATCTGATTTTGAAATCTGGCCGGCATGTCGCGTTGCCGTAAGTTCATGCGCGCGCGCAGCTATCGCTACTATAGCAATATCAACAATATAAAAAAAGTGATTGTCATTAAAAAATCTTGCAAACACAAATATAGCAAACATGAGACCTGCGTATGAAAGCAAAACCGAAGACAAACGATTTTTGAGGAGTATATATCGTATGGCTAGGTATGCCGCAATACATCCGACGGGAATCATGATTGCCCAAAATGGGAAAGAGGCAAAAGGATCAAACCCAAGCAAGGTGAATAGGCGCGAAAAACCAATCCCATTGATTGGGTACCGCAACCCCGAGCTTGATCCTGAGGCATAAAGAATAATGTCATCAATAAATGCGTTTGGTTGCCACAAGAAAAATGGGGTAATAACCAACGCCGCCACGAGTAATGCGGGTATGCCTACTAAAAAAACTGGTCTTCCTATTGGTGTAGTTTTTGTTTGGTGCCGCAAATAAAGATACAAAATGATTAATGGAAATAAAATCCAAGTGAATTGCTTTACGGTTAGCGCCAACCCAAACGCGAGCCCTGCCCAAAGAAATCTTTTTTTCAATAAAAGCCATGCCGTCATGGTAATGAAAAAAATTGGCAGGATGTCGTTTCTGCCCTGAATTAAAAAATGAATTGTCCAGGGGTTCAATGCGAATAACAAGAGGGCAACAAACCCAAACCGATACGCGTAAAGCAAATTATACAACAAGGCAGTGCTCGCCACAAATACAAATAAGTACAGAAATCGTTCATCAGAAAATCCAAATAATACATTTTCTGCCAGCGAAGCTAGCCCACCCAGCAAAAAAGTGCCCGGAAGATATACATAGTGCTCCAACGCGGGATTTAATATATTGGTGCCCATGAAAAAACGATAAACTTCATTTTGACCCAACTCGGTATTGTAATAGGTTTCACTGTATGGATTTTTTGCCTCTTGAAAAAAAGAAAATGCAATTTCTGATTGTAATGCGCCATCGTGATATGTGAGAGCATATTCGGGCGCGAACTGGCGATCATATATTTGTATGAACAATGGGACAACGAGCATGCATAAAACCAGAAGCGACAATATAACTATTTTATACATCAAAATATGTGACGAACGGACAATAAACAAAACAAGAAGATAAGCCGTCGCGAGCACACTTACTAGTACGATAAAAACTGGGGATGTGTGGGCGCCAAGCGAGAAAAAAACCACAGCGCAACTAATAAGCACGAAAGACTCAATAAATTGAGGTGCGTGGGTGTGATGGCATGCCTTATTCAACCATTGAAACATACGCAACATGTATTAGAACTTCCTGTATTAGTATACAAAAAGCAACTATATCTGGGAATTGCCGATTGCGGCATTGCGCAAACGCCGTCGTTGGGTCAAAAACGGTTGGGCAATCACTAAGCCAAATATAAGCACGGTGGCGTAATGCACTAGCACAAGACTATCAAAATATGCATATCGGAACCAAACAGCATTATAGATAATTAGTAATATCGGAAAAAGCACATAATTCAACAAATCGATTGCAATGAGCACATACAACTCGCGCGGTCTCCGTACCACTAGAAGCGCAAGCGGAAGCCACCAAATTTCCCACTGTGGTGAGTATATTTTCCCCACGTGAACGAATAGCATAACAGCAAGAAGTGAAAAACGCGCCACATCATCAAACGTAACAACGTAGCGTTGCATTCGAGAATAAAAAATTGTTCCATACAAAAATGGAAGCAATTGTATGCCAAATAAAATAAGCCCCATGAAAATAAGGACGGCGTTTGACTGAACCGAGACATCTGTTATCGCAGCAAGCTTCAAAAATACGCTCGGCAATGAGCCCATTTCAATGCCTCGAAGCGCATGAAATTCATACGGGTATCCTGCTGCGACACCAGAAAAACAAACAGTGAGCGCGGTTATCCCAAAAAAAACAGCTGCTGACCAGAGCACTCCTTTTTTATTGTTCGGAGCGAAATCCCCTGCTTCACCGACCATGCGATAGCAAAGGGAACCAAAAAAACCGGGTACCACTTAATAAGCATTGCAAGCCCGATAAGCACCATGCTAAATATAAATTTCTTTCTGTACAGCGTAAGAAGTGATGCCATCACCATGGTAGCGGCAAATATATCAAAACGTGCCCCCACAAAATACAAAAAAGAGGGGAGCAAAAACCCGAGCATGTACCAACGGCTCCGTTGCATGATACCCAATAATTTCCAAGCAAAATAAAGAAAGCAAAAAAATGTTAAAGCGACAAGAAGCACATACACAGTAACATACGACCCAAAGTCTGATACAAAAAGCCGCGGCAATGAAAAATAAAGAATGCCAAGTGGGGGATACTCCTGATCTGTATATGAATATGGAAACTCATGCGCTGGAACCCAACCAGAGCGCTCATAATAAACAACGACGTCCCCGTAATCGAATATAAAACTTCGAAGCGATTGTTGATACAACCCATTTTTAGGATCACCAGAATGCAAGGTTAAGTTGGGTATGTCAACCGAATCGGGGGCAACGAACAAGAGCAACCCAACTAACACAACGAGGCTAGCCGCGATACTTAATAGCCATTTTTTCATAATTCAGGACCTTGATACTCGAAAATCGACGCCTCATCGTCTTCATATACTTCGGCAAAATCTTTTTCGTCTTTCATTATATCCAATAGTTTCTCATGGTCTTTTTCTACCAAAACATGGTTTGATTGTAATTGTTTTGTAACAATTTCAGGAATGTTTTCTGTTGTTTCTCCGCGCGAGAAATGAACCCATGCCCAATACACGTCAGGGCTCTGGCGATACAAAAAAGTCGGGTCTAGTCCGCAGACGAACCTATTGTGATCATCCCACATAAATAAATACGGAAATTCATCCCAATCACTATGAACAACAATTGAATTTTCTGGTGTATTGTTTTTCAACCACAATGCTGCGTTACGGGTTTTTAGATATGGAAATCCTGTTGCCAAGCCGGATCGAACGGCCATTAAGTCCCGAGGTATTACAACGCAAACACCAATAATAACATAAATAACAAATGCGTATAGAGAAATTGTCACTCGCATTGAACGCCCAGAAAATATTTTCGAAAACACCTTTCTTAAATTTGTATGAGTTAAAATATCTGAATACGCGGAAGCAACGAACGCGATTCCAAGCGGAACGTAATACTCAACGTACCGTTGTGATTTCAATGAAAATAATAGCGAAAAAACAAACAAAGAAAATAAAAACCATGTTCGTACTGTCATTCGTTTTAAATGGATAGCGCCCCACACAATCGCTCCCACCGCAAGCAAAGTGAGTAAAATCGTATTTGCGACCAACTGAATAAGTTGTTGAGGGTACCATTCGTTTCCAACATCAATAATATTTCTATAATTGATAATGCCTATCTGAATAAGTTGGTCATTTAAATAGCCAAGATTCTGGGGGAAAAACGGACTTACAACAACACCGAGGACTGTACCAAGTATGGCTGCATACACGACATACATATCTGGTTGTGTAAAAAGACGTTTAAAAAATATTCCCCAGGAAATGTGGACTCGTTTGTTCGCGCGCGCAAGCCACATACGCTCTGACACCCATCGTGTGCCAAGCCGTAGCACCGAAAGCCAAATTACAAAAAACGTGAGCAAAATAAACCCGCCATACGACCACGCATAAACAAACGAAACGATCGCGAGTGGGACATGCCACCGCTTCCACGCACAAAGTAAACCTATAAATAAAATAAGTAGTGAAAATCCAGGCGCTTTCGCCAAATTAATACGAAACACAAAGGGCAAAATCGTTAAAAGTAAAAACCCCCAGAGAAGCGGATATTTCATGCCCATATTGCGCATCACATATGCAAAAACAACGATAAGCAAACTCGCGGTCAGTGTCGTAGCAAGTTTTGCTCCTGTAAATGGTCCTAGATATTTTACAAATGGAGCCAGAAATACATGATACAAAAAATGTTGATCCGTATAATGTTCTGCGAGCGTCGTAAATGGAAGCCATCGAAATTCTTTCGTGATGCTCCCTTGCGCTATGTTTTCTGCGAGCTTAATGTGATAAAAAGAATCCGGATCCGCAAACGTAGAAGAATTCGATAAAAAGACAAAGAGGCTAAATGCCACAACAAAAAGGAGTAGCGCCCCCCATGCGAATCGATGCTCTAAAATCCAGGCTAACATACGCACAGTATGCCCGAAAACCCTTTGCTTGTAAACAAAACAACGGTCCGCTCCAAGCATGGGAAAGCGGACCGCTCTTTTCTATCATCAATGCTACTTGATGACAATTATTTTGCCAAGTGCTTCTTAAAATAGTGAACCCACTGAATCTCTGAGGGGTCAATCCCCTGATTGATGGCAGCGGCTGTTGAAAAATATCCGCTTATAAACAAGAGCTCAAGTACCGCGGAAAGTTTATCTTGACCCTGGATGTGGAGTGACTCTACGTGAGCGCCCTGGGTTTGGGCAATTTTCTTAGTCAGCAACATGCGGCGTTGATTTTTTGGGCTATACAATGAAGATTCTAAAAATAAAAAAGCGCTTTTTTTCACAACCGCTTTTGGATTATCAAGGCCTTCAAGTAAGTGATGGTTAAGCTCGGGAACAACATGATATCGACTAAACGATTTCGCGCTCTCATTTAATTGGTTTGAAAACACGTGTGCGTTGCCTTCTAAAAATTCAGAGGCAATGATAACCGGCATCCGATCTTTAAAAAACTGGAACAACTTTCTTGTTTTTGCAATACCTGCTGCCGTTTGAGCCCACTGATGACGAATCTTATTTGCGTGGCCAATAGCGTTTTGAACTTCTGAATTACCGACTCCAATATACGAACGTAAAAGCCCAAGTTGTCCAAAGACACTATAACCGACGCCGACGCGGGGCTGGTGCGATGGATTATACGTTTCTACAATCTGATATACCGGCTTATTCGCGCGACGCAACCCTTGGAGTAATTTTCCGCCAAGTGTAATGCCAATTCGCATACGGGTTACCTTCTGTGCCGCGCGCGCGCATGCCAATATTTCCTCAGTGGTCCCAGAATAACTCGATAAGACAACAAGTGTTTTCCCGTCAACGCTTTTCGGTAAATTATATCCATTCACAAGTGTCAGGGGAACACGAAGCCGATCTTCATATAGCCGTGTAAGCAAATGCGCGCCCAATAACGAGCCACCCATGCCGCAAATAACGATATGCGAAGCTTTGCGATATACGGTCGGCAATACAACCTTGCGAGATTCTTTCCATGCTTGCGCTGCTTGATCAGACACAGCCAAAACGGACGCGAAGACTCCTGTCGGGTCTATGCGTTTTATATATGCATCAGTGAACAATTTCATGCGGACAGTGTACACAACGTCAAAAAAATATGCAAGTGAACAGTGCTATTGTTCATTGACCACAGCAGCTTTGAGTGGTATACTTTCGATGCTTGTTGCTAACATCAACCTCAGTATTGTTCTATGTCAGGACACTCAAAGTGGTCTCAAATTAAACGACAGAAAGCAGTAACGGATAACCGCCGTGCGGCTGTTTTTACGAAACTTGCAAAAGCAATCACTGTCGCGGCACGCGCCGGCGGCGGGGACATAGATTCAAACTTTAAGCTTCGACTTGCGGTACAAAAAGGACGCGAAGCAAACATGCCAAATGAAAACATCGATCGCGCAATAAAAAAAGGAACGGGCGAAGATAAAGATCATGAACTTTTTGAGGTTATCTATGAGGGATATGGTCCGGATGGAATTGCTGTTCTTATTGAAGCGGTTACGGATAATAAAAATAGAACAACAGCAGAAATCCGGAGCATGTTAACAAAATCCGGGGGTTCGCTGGCGTCAACGAATAGTGTTGCGTGGCAATTCGAGTACAAGGGTATCTTACGAATTTCTTCGGATTCACTTCCAAAAAAGCAACGCGATGAATTCGAACTAGAACTTATTGATGCCGGCGCAGATGATGTACAAGAAGAGCCTGAGGGGTGGACTGTCACCGCGCCAAAAGAATCGTTTGCCAAAGTTGTTGATGTTGTGCGCGCACATACTATTACTATGGACTCGCAAGCGTTGGAATATATAGCAAAAACCCCCGTAGCGCCAGTACACCCAAACGCGGTTCAGACGCTCATGGAACAACTTGAGGAACACGAAGACATTGATAACGTCTACACGAATGCCGAAATTGCATAAAACACATGCTCGAATTGTCGGTATCGACCCGGGCATTGATCGCACCGGCGTTGGGATTATCGATGTACATGGAAACACTGCTTCATTGGTCTTTGTCGATTGTATTTCCACATCAAAAAAACTTACTCAGCAACAGCGACTAGTTGAGCTTAAAAAATCATTCATAAAAATCTTGCAAAAATTCAAGCCCGACCTAGCTTCCGTCGAAAAACTCTTCTTTTCTGCGAATGTCAAAACAGCAATGCGCGTGTCAGAGGCTCGTGGTGTTATTCTCACAGAACTTGAGCTTGCCAAAATTCCGACAAGTGAATGGACGCCTCAGCAAATAAAGCAGCATGTGACCGGATATGGCAAAGCAGATAAAAGGCAGATACAAAAACTTGTTTGTGCTATTCTAAAGCTTGAAACTGTCCCAACGCCTGATGACGCGACTGATGCGCTCGCCGCGGCGTTGACGGCTCAATATATGTAGGAGGTTATGAAAAAGTTACACATTGCACAACTTGCGACTCCATGGGAGCGGGTCCCCCCAACAAAATATGGCGGCACCGAACTCATTGCTTCGTTACTCACCGAAGAACTTATACGGCGTGGTCATGAAGTTACTCTTTTTGCGACGGGGGATTCAAAGACTCGTGGAACGCTTAAATCAGTATATCCAAAAGCTTTATATCGAGCCGGTGTCCCTTGGACAAATTCAAGTTGGCCGCTACTGCATGTACAGGAGTGTATGGAACGAGCGAGCGAGTTTGATATTATTCATAATCACTTCCATTATTTTGGTTTAACAATGGGAGCAAGCGTACAGACACCCGTGATCACAACATATCACGGAGATTTTGAAACTGCCGAAAAAGACGCGGGTAAAAAAGCAATCCTGAAAAAAAATAAACACATGCCATTTGTGTCCATTTCAAACGACCAACGAAAACACACAACGGTTGGATTGAATTTCGTCCGCACAGTCTATAATGCAATTGACATTGCGCAATATCAATTTGGTCCAACCCACGGCAACTATCTTGTCTGGCTTGGTCGTATCACACAAAAAAAAGGAGTTATCGAAGCAATCCAGGTTGCCAAAAAATTTGGCATGAAACTTTTGATCGCTGCAAAAATTGATGTCGTTGACGAAGAATTTTATACCAAAGATGTAAAACCTTTGCTTTCAAAAAAACACGCTGAATATGTGGGCGAGATAGGACTGAGGGAAAAAGCAAAACTTTTAAAAGGAGCGTACGCGCTTGTGAACCCGATTAAGTGGAATGAACCGTTCGGGTTAGTTATGGTTGAGGCACAGGCGTGCGGAACACCGGTTGTCGCTTTCCCAAATGGCGCAGCCCCAGAACTAATCAAAAATAGAAAAACAGGATACTTTGCTCATACGGTTGACGGACTTGTCGCGGGGCTCAAGCAGGTCCCTCGCATTGATCGTGCCGCCTGCCGAAAAAACGTCGAAGACCACTTCACCGTAAAACATATGGTTGACGGATACGAAGCAACATATCTTAGCGTATTAAAAACAAAAAAATGAAAACAAACAGAAAACTTCGCATTATGTACCTTTTGTGTTTCCCGCTCTACGGATCTGGTTCAGGCACATACACACGCGAACTTGCAGCAGAAGTTTCAAAGACAGAGGATGTTGCGCTTGTGTGCCCAGACAATCGCCACATTTCCCGTTGCAAATTATACGAAGTACATCTGCCTTTTTTTGTTGCATTTACCGGGCATCCAGAGCATCCGGGCTGCAAGCTTTATCATGAGCTTTCTTCACTCGAAATCTATCAAGTGTACAAATCATTTCTTGAAACAACAATCCGAGCGGTTCGCGACTTCAAGCCCAACATCATCCACGTACAACACGCTCACATGCTTACATGGGTTGCGCGATATATTAAGGCGGTGTATGGCATTAACTTTATCATTACAACGCATGGGACTGGTCTCTTGTCTACAATGCATGACCGACGGTCGTACCACCTTACCGCAGATGCGGTTCGCGCATCAGCCCGCATTACCGCAGTAAGCGCTGACACGCGAGATTGGTTGCTCGATATCTACGGCCGTTATCACGCAAACAAAACCCGCATCATCCCTGGCGGAATAAAAATCAGCCAATATCCTCCATATAAAAAAATTCAAATCGTAAACAAAAAATATAATCTTATCGATAAAAAAGTCGTTTTCTTTTCAGGAAAACTCACAAAACCAAAAGGGGTGAAGTATCTCGTCCACGCAGCTAAATGGATTAAAGGAGAGGTCTTTATCGCGGGTGGCGGAGAACAACTCATCCACCTGCAAAATCTCGCTGAAGGTTTGGGATTAACGAATGTTCATTTTTTGGGATATATGGGTAAAGAACAGATGAAAGAATTGGACGAATTCTATTACCGCGCAAATGTCTTTGTTGCGCCGTCGGTATGGGACGAACCCCTGGGACTAGTTATCCTTGAGTCCATGGCAGCATCAACGCCAGTTGTTGTCACACGTAAGGGCGGGATTCCGCTCGCGGTCAAAGATGGCTACAATGGGTTATTTGTCCGCCCACGCAACGCAAAAGATGTCGCCAATAAAGTAAATCGTTTACTTGAACACGATGAGATGCGGCGGCGTATGGGTAAAAACGCGCGCAAGATCGTAGAAGAAAAATTCACGTGGAGTATTATAGCAAAAACATTTACGCACATCTATCATACGTTTCCTTCAAATCTTGATCCAAAAAAGAAAATCAAAAGAGACGGCAAACGCATGCATCTCGCTGGCCGAAAAAAATAATTACCCAAGCATATTTTTTAAAGCCTTGGTCAACAATATAATTTGTTTTTTTGAGTATGGTTGAATTGTTTTCAACCATCCTGTTTTTATATCAGGGAACTTCAACGCCTGGCCCCACGGCTGGCGTTTTGATTTTTTGCTTCGACCATATATGTGCACATGAAGGTGGGGGCCGACTCCTTTTTTCGTGGTTTTATGTTCAAGAAAAAACCAATTGCCGTTTCGCTGGATATTAACGTGGTCCGCGGGAAGCTTCATAAGCATTGCTTTTTCACATGCGGCCTCTAATTCAATTAATTCCCTGCGGTCTCGTTTTGGCAACTTATATGTGTATGACACCCGAGCTTTTGGGTAAATCACTATATGTCCACCATCCCGAGCATCAATATGCGGTTCACGGGGAACACGAATTTCAAATCGTGGATTCTCCCATATAATAATGTTGAGCTGCTCCTTCATATATTTATTTTACCTGTTTTCCAAAAATAATTCACCCCCGAAAACTTTTTCAAGTCGTCGGAGGCGAAACAATGATCAATGTCTTTCTGGCTTAGTCGCCACACTCCAGATAGTTCTGGTACAGACCGGGCAGATGCTGCTCGATCGGAGCGATCTGTTCCGAGCTGTAGGGATGAATGAAATCCAGCCATACAGCACCAGCGGGATCCGGTTCGCCGTTGATACGCGCGAGCTCGGTCGGGTGCGGGAAATTCAGCGACATTCCCCAGCGCTGATACCCGGGACCGTCATACTGGTCCTCCTCGGGACCCCTGCCATAGACGTGCAAATGGCATCGATGCTGGTTGGACCCTCTCCCGAAAGAAATGCCCAGTTGCCGTTGTCCTGCGGGTTGCAGAACTGGGCGCCGAGCATAGTCGTCATCAGGGCTTCAACCGCCTGAGACAGAACCATCGTCTCATGGCGTTCGTCTTCAGAAAATTCGCCGCGGAACGCATGGGGCTCCAAAGTCTGAATAACCAAGTGCCCCCCATATTCCGCATGCGTATGCGGCCGTTTCGGCACGAATACGCGCACCAGGTTCGTTTTGAAAACTGTCCGGTCTTCATCGGGCGGAGCAAACTTCCGAATTTCCATAATTCTTTCTTTCAACAATTTGTTCACAAATTACAGTGGACTTCTATTAAAAACAGATTATTCGCTTCAAAGAACAGACCAAATAAGGTATCATATAAATACAATTTTGTCAACACTAAACTCATTGCCATGAAAAAGAAAAAGCTTCGTATTGCAATACTTGGATCGGTCTTTATCCCATGCCCGCCAAAGAAGCAAGGCGGCACCGAATGGGTGGTGTACTACCAAGCAAACGGCCTTTGCGACCTTGGACACGATGTCACACTTTTCGCTATCAAGGGATCAAAAACTCGGGCAAAACTGGTACCCATTGCAGACAAGGGCGCGGCTGAATACACTGTGGTGCTTTCTAAAATGGAATCCTCCCGCAAACTCCGCCTTGAAATGTCTCTCATTGCTCGGGCTGGAGAGCTTATATTAAAAGAACATCAAAAAAAACCATTTGATGTTATTTTTAATCATATCCGTGGCGGGGAAACCATGTTACCGCTGGCACACCTTATGAAAACCCCGCTCGCAACAATCATGCACTTGCCGGTCTTTAAGGAACAAATTCCTTTATATAAAGAATACAAAGCACCACTCATCCCGATTGGCAAGCATCAAAAGAAAGTTGCGCCAGGGCTTAACTATACAAAAGTCGTCCACAACGGTGTTGATGATAAAAAATTCACGTTCAACCCAACTCCAAAAGATTATTTCCTTTGCATTACAACAATCGGGGAACACAAGAATACAGGTGCTGCCGTAAAAGCTGCGTTGAAAGCGCGTGTCCCGCTTATTTTAGCTGGCAAAGTTCGCGATAAAGAATATTTTGCAAAAGAGGTTGAGCCCTACATTGACGGCAAAAAAGTAAAATATCTTGGTCAAATCGGATTCAAGGAAAAAATCGAACTCTACCGTAACGCCCGTGGATTCTTATTTCCTACAATTTGGGCTGAACCATTTGGTCTTGTTGGCATAGAAGCGCTTGCGTGTGGTACACCTGTCATCGGCTGGAGATCCGGCGCATTACCAGAAATCATCGAGCATGGTAAAAACGGGTATCTTGTTAATTCAGTAGAGGGTATGATAAGGGGGATTAAACACATAGACCATATCGATCGCGCGTACGTACGCAAATCATTCATAAAACACTTTACGCACGAACGCGTTATCCGTGACTATGAAGAAGTCGCTTACAAACTCGCTAAACGAAAATAAATGAAAAAGAAACTCCGCATCGCACAAATCGCGCCACTTTGGGTCCGTGTCCCGCCAAAAAAATATGGGGGTATTGAGCTAATTATTAAATATCTTTGTGATGAGCTCACCAGCCGCGGGCACAAGGTTACACTGTTTGCAAGCGGAGATTCTCAAACCAAAGCAAAGTTAGTCTCTTTACGAAAACGTCCCTTGCTCGAAGATGGTATTAAATGGACAAACCAAGCATTTACCTTATTGAATATCGCTCAAGTATACGAACATAAAAAAGATTTTGACATCATACACGCACATAATGATATTTACGATCTCTTTTTTGCGCTTACCTCAACAACCCCAACGGTGCACACAATACACAACCCATTAATAGCAAAGACAGAGCAAGATTTGAGAAAATTAGTGTTTGAGCACTATCGACACCTCAACTACGTCAACATTTCAGAATCACAAAAAAAATTAGCGGCCGCAAAACGCATGCATTTTATTAAAACCGTTTACAACGGGATTGATGTGTCACAATTTTCTTTCAATGCTCATCCGAAAAATCATTTCATTTGGATTGCTCGCGTCGACAAATATAAAGGGATAGGCAACGCGATACGAGCATCTCGACTTGCGCATGAAAAACTGATTATGGCGGGTCGATTAGACTACACCCAAGAAGAATATTTTGCGAAAGAAATTAAACCCCGCCTCAATTCACAAACTCAGTTTATCGGTGAAATTGGAGGAAAAGAAAAATCAATATTTTACCGCAATGCAAAGGCGTTGCTTTACCCAATTGAGTGGGACGAACCGTTCGGCCTTGTCATGACGGAAAGCATGGCTTGTGGGACCCCAGTTATTGCATTTGATCGTGGGTCAGTTCGTGAAATTGTGAAGAATGGGGTAACCGGATTTGTTGTAAAAACAATACCGGAAATGGTTCGTGCTATGAAAAAAATAGACACCATCGATCGCCAAGCTTGTCGAGACTGGGTTGAAAAAAAGTTTTCAGTAAAAGCCATGGTTGATGGATACGAAGAGGTGTACGAGCGAGTACTTTCTCAAAAAAGATCTATACGATGAAGTCATACGAACGCTTTCTTATACCACACGTTTCTAACCACATAGACCGGGTATTAAAAAAACTTGATCTTGTTCCGGATATAATGCCAGAAGCATTTATTAAGGCGCATGAGGGCAGAAAACATCGATACGCAACGTCAGCAACAAACACAAAAACCGGCAAATCGGTTATTTTTTACGCTCGCCTACACAACAACGAAGATGCGCGAAATAAATTCGCACAAGACGTGCGCATACTAGACAAGCTGTCACGTGGTCATTATTTACTCTCTCACTCCGTACCGAATATCTACTCCTACTCATTGCGCAAGGGGCGAGAATGGCTCGTACGCGAAAACCTTATACAGCCATGTATGGGCAACACCTACCAAACAAAAATACATCCTACAAAAAAACAAGTTCCTCAATTTGTAAAATTATTTCACGCCCTACAAACGCTCCCAACAATTCCTCACCACCACTACGAACGACGTGATGCCGACTTTTTTTTGCAAATTTCTGAAGGGAACCTACGACAGATAAAATTTCTATTTTCGCCAAGTGAACGTGCACAGACAATTTCTCATTTGCATGCCGCCTACTCTAGAATCCAGTCCGAAACCAAACACCTTGTGCATGGCGATTGCCATCCAGGAAATATTTTAATTGGGCCGCGTCGTTTGTTTGTAATAGACTGGGAAACAACTCAAAAAAATTTGCGGACAACAGATATTGGATATTTTTATCTCTCACTCAGTTCTGAACCTAGTTTTCGACGAGAATTTTTACGATCACTCTATCGACATATCACTTGGAAAAAACAGTTACGTGAATTTTTCCCTCTCAGCGCGCTCTTTTTTGCACTTAATCATTTGTACGCGCTTTCACTGAACCCCACAAAAGAATTATCACTAAAAGAAAAACGCGCGGTAATGACGTTTGCTCAAGCGGTCGTCAAAAACGCAGCAAAAGGGTATACTGCATTTGAATGTTTATAATATGCGCATTGGAGTCTTTTGCACAAATGAATACACAACGCCCCCACCAAAAGGCATAATCTACGCCCCGCTTGTTGTCGCGCAGCAGGTCGCCGATGGGCTAACTGAACGAGGTCACGACGTCACAGTATATGCGCCACGTGGCTCGCGAATGAAATCCAAAATAATTACGAGTGAGCTCCGTCCGTTATATAATGAACCCAAGCTGAAAGAATTCAACGCAATAAATCTTGAGCGTGGAGTTGCTTCATATGAAAATATCGCGCTTTCTGATTTATTTCGACACGCGCAAAAGGGAAAATACGATATACTCCACATCCACCCGTCCATTCGTGCGGTTTTTTATGCACCGCTTGTTAAAATCCCCGTCGTCTTCACGTTGCACGATCCTTTACTCCCTGGAAAAAGCTTTTTTTACAATAAAGTTCGAGCGAAAAACATTCATTATGTCTCGATCTCAAATGCGCAACGAAGGCCGGCGCCTAAGCTCCCTTGGACGAGCACTATATACAATGGAGTAGACCTGCGACGATTTCCTTTTCAAAAAACTCATGGAAAACACCTGGTAATCGTTGGCAGAATGAAGGTGGAAAAAGGAATTTATGAGGCAATTTTAGCTGCGCGTAAAACACGGACACCTCTAAAAATTGCAGGCGGCCCGGCGCAAGGTCCTTATTGGGAACGAAAAATCAAACCATACCTCTCCAACACCATCAAGCATGTCGGCATGCTCCCATACTCAAAAATTCCAAAATTCATATCAGAGGCGCGTGGATTTCTTTTCCCCATAAAATGGGAGGAGCCATTTGGCCTTGTTATGATTGAGTCTATGGCAACAGGAACTCCTGTTATCGCGTTCAACCGTGGATCCGTTTCAGAGATCATGAAAAATAATAAAACTGGATTTATTGTTAATAATTTTAATGGAATGGTTAGGGCGATTGGAAAACTGGATGATATCGACCGACGCATATGTCGAGATCATGTTGAAAAAAACTTTTCAATTGAAAAAATGATTAATGGGTACGAAGACACGTTCAAAAAACTTACGCGTAAAAAATAATCTCATGGCAACAAAAATTCTTAAGTCAGAATTTCGTGAAGATTATGTGCATGACCGCGCGGTTATTATTGCGCCAAAACGAAGTTTGCGCCCACACGATATTTTTACACACCAAGACGTACCAGTGTCATCAAAAAATTGTCCATTTTGCAACGAACCAATTGTAAGTAAACCGGGGGTCTATCATATTGGAACACAAAAAAAATGGCGCGTAAAAGTTATCCAAAATGATTTTCCCGTCGTAACCAAAAAAAATGCCAAGGTATATGGAACTCAAGAGGTCGTGCTTGAAACCCCCTGGCACAATAAAGAGCTGGCGGAGTTTTCTGTCGATCACATCCGGGTATTATTTGAGGTATACGCACAGCGAACAACGGCGATATCGCGGGACAAAAAAATTAAATACATGCTTATTTTTAAAAACAACGGTGGCGTCGCGGGGCAATCACTGATGCATGCTCATTCACAAATCTTTGCAACGAGTATTGTTCCGCCCCATATTATTAGCAAACTCTCCCGAGCCTCGGAATACGAAACAAAGCATGGCAACTGTTACTACTGCGATCTGATGCGTGAGAAAAGAATGGTGCCTCGAAAAATTTATAGTGACAAAAACATGATAGCATTCACTCCATATGCATCCCTGTACAACTATGAGGCTTGGATTTTACCAAAAAGACATATCGATAATATTACGCAACTTACAAAAGAAGAAAGAATTTCAATGGCAAAAGCTCTTAAGGGTTTGCTATTAGCACTCAATTCTATGCAGTTACCATACAATTTTTATATGCACCAAGTGCTCACAAATGATGACGAACACCTCTATCTTCGTGTTGCCCCGCGTCGTGACACGTGGGCAGGAATTGAGCTTGGTAGTCGGCTTATTATCAATACCATCTCCCCAGAAGAGGCGGCAAAATTTTACCGGAAGCACATCCTCAGGTAAACTGAAGGAATATGCCACAACTTGAAGAAGGCCTTTGGATAGAAGGTGGATACTACATCGATTTTGACGAGCTAGGACAGCTCAGAATTATCGGCCCAAACAATGAATTGTACATGGGTCTTATTGATATACCACGCCACAAAATCAACCTGCGCGACGTCCGGTCAAGTAAATCCAGCGCGACTATCCATGGGAAGTTTACGTCCTCAACCATCAATCTCTACCAACCCGCGATGGATGACATACGAACCATCCGTGATTTAACCGCGCATCCAAGCGGACGACAGGTAACTTTTCTTGAGCTTCGCAGAACCAACCCAGCGGAATCCGTCCCAATGTATGTCACAAGATCTAAAAAAGGTGGAAAAACGCGACTACTCTTCCAAAGAAACTACGGCGAGAGTTGGTATAGGACTGTCTGGGAATTTGATGCTGATGTTTCAATTCGCTCCATTAATCGACCCTATAAAGGATATAAACTTATTGTTAAAAAAGGTGGGCACATTCCGTTTGTTATTTATGCGGAAACAAACGATTTTGCGGAAGCGCCATGCTCGTGTCGCACGCTCCCCGTCGACACACTTGATTGGACTGTGTTCGGCAAAAACGCCGCTATGGTAGAAAAATTCTGGTATCGAACTCAGTTTGAAATCGATCACCTCATCTCTTGGAGAAAAACATCAGGTGATCGATTTGGGACCATCTTTCCTCGAGACTGGATGGAAACTATTTTACTAGGCGAGGGCGACATCCAACAAGAAACAATAGACCAAATGCTCCGGGAATGTCTTGCGCACGTCAATAGCTCGGGTGAAGGCTGGCACGAAGATGTTGTGGGTGAATACAAATATGAGCACGAGTTGGCAGGGAAAGACACATACGACCGAAAAATGATTGACATTGAA
The DNA here is from genome assembly GCA_964524365.1 of uncultured Gammaproteobacteria bacterium. GTDB lineage: Bacteria > Patescibacteriota > Patescibacteriia > PEXW01 > CAZGDO01 > CAZGDO01. The sequence goes on from CAZGDO010000002.1 coordinate 31,565, forward strand.
CCGCTCTTCCTGTTGTGCCTGCCATTTACATCTCCTGCGTTTTGGCGCGATACGAAATCGGTGGCAAAACTAAAACGCGTTGCAAAATATATAACCTCAAAGGCCAAGGTTCATTCCGCAATTACATTTAAAAAACATTCCTCAAAATATCAGTCGTCAACAAATCAATATCATCGAGTTGGAGACTGGCGGGATAGCGCGTGGGCGTACAAGCAAATCCATGACATCATCGCTCCGTTTAGTGTTAATGTGTCGCACTACCCCCTATCATTACGTGTCATTCAGCAATACGCCAAACGGCTAAGCATAACAAAAACTCGAATTGACCCCTTGGTAAAAAAATGGGACCAAGAAAAAAAATATTTTCGCTTCGAGGAATCTAAGGGACAAGATTGTTATGCGCTTGCGTTATATGATATTCATAAAAAACACGCGTTTTCGTACAAAAAAATGAAGGTCTGCCATCTTGATGAGGCATACTTGTATGCGCTTGGCGAGGGGACAGAAAATGAATTAAAACATTTCTCACAATTATTGATTTCAGAAAAAGGATTTTACACACCCTCGGGGCCGATTATCATTGCTAGACAAAACACTTATGGATATACCACTGCCGAGTACCATGGACTTGTCATATGGACTAAACAAGTCGCATTTACTGTTAAAGCGCTGGCTAAACACAGAAAAATAGCGGTGCAAAAATCCTGGAAAAAGAAGACTCGCGACCTAATTGATGAAGCGTTTGAAAAAACTTGCAGCGCATTGCTTGCTGCGTTTATTTCACTAAACGCGGTACCAGAACTTCACTACGACGCCGACGGGAAAGCAAAATTTTTCACAAGCCAGGGCACAAGCTCGGGTAGTATGAGCAAAGTGCAATTATGGTCTGCTATCGGGTACCGACGGATTATCCGAGAATACCACGACTTTCTACAAGAAAAAAAGGACTAGCAACTTGAATGACTGACGATTATCTGGTATAACAAATTGTACGTCTGATAACATACGCTATGCCTATTCCACCGCTTCGGCCAAGATCCCAGGCAACCTTTTACAAGACAGGGGATCAAATGCCACACAAAAAGAAAAAGCGCGCAAAAGGTTGGGTACGCCGATATTGGCTCCCCGTGCTTATAATCCTTTTTTTAATTGGTGGCATAGGTGCCATCGGCGCCTTTGCGTACTACAGCAAAGACCTGCCGGACCCAGAAAAAATCAATGAGCGCTCAGTTGCTCAAAGTACGAGAATTTACGCGCGCGACGAAACAACAATCCTCTATGAGGTACACGGTGATGTGCGACGCACGGTTATCCCGCTCACAGAAATCCCAGAGTATGCCATGCACGCAACGATCTCGGTAGAAGATAAAGACTTCTATAAACACAAGGGTGTCTCAATCCGGGGGATTATTCGTGCTATTTTTACGGACATTACCACTGGATCAAGCCAGGGTGGCTCAACCATCACGCAACAGCTGATTAAAAATACGGTGCTCACTACCGAAAAAAGCATAAATCGCAAGATAAAAGAGTTGGTCTTGGCGTATCAAATGGAATCCAAATTCACGAAAGACCAAATATTGCAGTTGTACTTTAATGAAATCCCATACGGATCAAATGTGTATGGGATTGAAGCCGCGACCCAGTACTATTTTGGCAAAAACGCGCAAAACCTTACGCTCGACGAAGCGGCGCTCCTTGCTGCGTTACCGCAGCGCCCAACCTATTACTCCCCCTATGGAGACCACACAGACATTCTTGTTGGCCGACAACAATATGTACTTAATTTAATGGCGGAACAGGGATACCTCACGCGGGACGAAGTGGACACCGCAAAACAAGTTGACGTGCTTGCAAAAATCACCCCGCCAAAGGAAAATATTACCGCGCCACATTTTGTGTTTTACGTTCGTGAATATCTAACTGAAAAATATGGTGAGTCTGTTGTAGAACGTGGGGGGCTAAAGGTTGTCACTACGCTTGAGCCGACGCTACAACAATATGCCGAAAGTGCGGTTGAAGAATATGGGCAATACAATCAAGACCGTTATAAAGCCTCGAACGCGAGTCTTGTTGCGGTCAACCCGATAACCGGTCAGATTTTAGCTATGGTTGGATCCCGTGATTATTTTAACAGCGATATCGATGGCAGCGTAAACGTAGCCTTGCGCACAAGAAACCCGGGCTCCTCATTTAAACCGTTCGTCTATACAGCGGCATTTACAAAAGGATACACACCTGACACCATTTTGTTTGATTTAACAACAAACTTTGGCCCACAAGGGGACGGCACGAGCTACACACCTAAAAATTTTGATGGGGGTGAACGTGGACCGGTAACGATCCGAAAGGCCCTTCAAGGCAGTTTAAATATTCCCGCGGTGAAAGCGTTGTATCTAGCGGGAATACCAGACGTTGTTGAATTAGCAAAAAAATCTGGATACACAACTATAAGCAAACCAGAGGATTATGGACTCGCCCTCGCGCTTGGTGGGGCTGGCGTAAAATTACTTGATCACGTCGCCGCATTTGGAGTTTTTGCTCAACAGGGAACGTACCGTCAGCCACAAGCCGTAATAAAGGTGTTAGACAATAAAGGAAAAATACTTGAACAATATAAAGTTCAGGAACATGAGGTGCTTGATAAAAACATCGCGAACATGACCGCAAATATTTTAACAGACAACGACGCTCGCTCATATATATTTGGGTCTGGGTCAAAGCTCTATATACCCGGCCGTCAGGTGGGCGCAAAAACGGGGACAACAAACGACAACAGAGATGCGTGGACTGTTGGATTCACCCCGAGTTTCGTCGCTGGCGTGTGGAGTGGAAACAATGACAACTCTCAAATGAGTGGCTCTGCGGGCGGGAGCACGGTTGCTGCGCCAATTTGGAACTCATTTATGCGCAAAGCACTCCAAGGTACGCCGCAAGAACGCTTCCCAGAATATCAAAAACCTGGAACCGACAAACCTATTTTAAATAATGACCTCGAGGGTGAATCGACAATTTATGTAGATAGCGTGACTGGTCTCGCGATCCCTACGTCGTGTCTCGGAGACTACCCGGAACAATTTAAACAAAAATCATCATATCGAGAAGTTCATTCGATACTTTATTATGTTGATAAAAACAACCCACAAGGTGATCAACCAGCAAACCCCACCTCAGACCCTCAGTTTTCCCGATGGGAAGAGCCCGTACGGCGGTGGGCGCTAGAACAGGGGTATACAAGCACAAAACCCAAAGAGGGGTCGTGTGATATTCGATCGAAAGACGCGCAACCAAAAGTATCTCTTGTTTCGCCAACAAAAAGTGACACCATCACATCATTTTCTCCTACGTTTAAAGCGACGGCGACCGGGACCTACGGCATTAGTTCAATCCAATTCTTTATAAATGATATTCTTGTTGGTACAATTAAAAACAGCAAAACCTCTGTGGTTGTTGATCTGTCATCAATTGCAAATGGGTTCCAAACCGTGCGCGTTGTAGCAACTGACATCTATAAAAACACGGCGACAGTCTCTGCGACAGTAAACATTCTTATCCCAGGAAATACTGTTCTGGATTTATCACCGCAGACAAATACATCTACTGGCGAATAGGCATTACTAAATGCAGCAATGTAGAATTATCGCTTGCGCGGAACACACCAGTTGACTCGGGCCCATTAAGGGAGAGGAGCACGTCTTCTGTTTCAATAACTGAAAGCGCGTCTAATACGTAGCGGTAATTAAATATAATCGTTGCCTCATCTCCTGTGCATGTCGCGGGGAGTGTTGTTATATTCTCACCAACCTGGTTGTTTGCCGCGGCAATAATTAATAATTTCTCCTCTTTTTTTGTTGAAAGCTCTATATCGTTGACGCCCGACTTACAAAACAAACTCGCCGTTTTTACTGCCTGCGCGAACTCATTCCGATTTAATGAGATTGTTGTTTTTTCTTCCGTCGGAATTATTTGCCTGTAATCAGGGTAGGTGCCTTCAATAAGTCGAGAAACAAGCTCGGTTTGTTCGCTTAAACATGCAAATTGATTATCAGTAAAAATGAAGCGGACTGTAGTTTCGCGTTCGAAAATTCGCAACACCTCCTGAACGCTTCGTAGGGGGATTATGTAATTTCTTTGTAGATTTGTTTTCTGTGTAAGCGGGATTGTATATTCTGCGAGGCGGTAGCTGTCGGTGCCAGCCAACACCATGGAGCCGTCCGTGAATTGTAAATAAAGCCCGGCGAGCTCTGGTCGTGATTCGTTTAGCGAGATTGTTGGTAAAATAGCTCGTACGGCGCGCCTAAAAATCTCCATCGGAACATCGATAAACTGAGATTTTTCATTAATTTTGGGTATTACGGGGAACTCGTCCGCTGGTGTTGTTTTTACAACTGTTTTAGAGCTTTGAGATTGGATGTGTATGTCTTGATTTTTAAGTGAAAATTCAATTTTCCCATTTGGTTGCAGAGCGATAAAATCTCGCAAAAGTTTTCCGTTCGCGGTTAATGATCCGTTTGCTTCTGTTTTTCCGCGTAAATGTGTTGTCACCGCAAGCTCAAGATTGGTGCTTGAAATTGTTATATCGGTTTCTGCCACAACAAATAATACGTTGTTTAAAATCGGAAGAGATAAATTTTTTCCCGTTACCGGAGTAACTAAATTTAATCCCTCTAAAATATTTTCTTGTGTACAAGTAAATTTCATATAATTGTATTTATATAAAAGTAATTAAGAGAAATAATAATAGTAATAAGGTGTGTGTGTAAGTGGATAATGAAATAAATATACCGGTATCACTGTTGTTTTTTATTGTAGGAGTTGTGAATAAGTTTTGGGTAACCTGTTTAAGAAAAGTGATTTAAGGTGAATAAGTTTTAGTTGAAAGAAAAAATTGTTTTTTTATCCTCTATTTATACCCACCCAACCCACAAGTTATTCATATAAACGATTTTTGATTTGAAGGATATCCCTACGAATTTTTTCATCACTATCAATCGCGTTGCGAATTTTTTCATACGCGTGCATTGCGGTTGTGTGATCACGATTTCCCATGTCGTGCCCGATTGAGGGGTAGGAGCTTTTTAATTCCTCACGAAGAAGGTACATCGCAATCTGCCGAGGGACAACTAACTCTTTTTGGCGAGATGGCCCAAATAAAGACGCGGTAGAAATATCAAAATAATTAACTACCACAGAAACAACATCTTTACTTGAAAGCGCCCTCCCCTGTTTTTTGCTTTGTTGTGTGCTTTGCAATAATCCTTTTATACTGTCAAGCGACGGCTCGGTATTATTTAGATTGTGATAGGCAATTACACGGTTTAAAATTCCTTCCATCTCGCGGATGTTGCTTTGCACCCGCTCTGCCATATATGTCAGCACCTCAGAAGTAAGTGTGCACGACCGTTCTCGACACTTTGATTCCAAAATAGCTATACGCGTTTCAAGATCCGGTTGTGGTAAATCAACAATCATGCCCCACTCAAAACGAGACACGAGACGCTCCTCAAGGTCGCGGATTGCTTTTGGGGGTCGGTCGGACGACAACACGATTTGTTTGTTTGTTTGATGAAGCGCGTTAAAAGTATGAAAAAATTCTTCCTGGGTCCCTTCTTTGTTTGATAAAAACTGAACATCATCAATAAGAAGCACGTCCACTGATCTATATTTAGTTTTAAACACCTCACCCCTCCCGTGAGAAATTGAGGAAATAAACTCATTTGTGAATCGCTCACAAGGGACATATAGAACCTGTTTTGAGGGCCCAAGTTTTTTTATCTGATGTCCAATTGCTTGCATGAGATGAGTTTTTCCCATCCCAGAGCCACCATATACGAACAATGGATTATATACTTCACCAGGTTTATTAGACACCGCTTGGGCCGCGGCATGTGCGAGTTGGTTTGCTTTCCCTACAATGAAATTGCTAAATGTATAGCGCGGATTTAAACTAAATTGGGTCACTGGCGCCTGCTTGTTTCGCGTGGGCTCTATTTTAATCGAGGGAGCGACAGTATCATCGTCTGATTTTTTTCCCAAAGCATTTTCTTGTGCACGCGAATTAAGTTGGGCAACCACGTAGCGCGCCTTAGAGATTTGGTTGTTTGAAGTTCGTAGCAAGGAGGCGAGGATAGCCTTATGATATTTATTCTCAAGCCAGGCCTTAGTGAACGCATTCGGAACACCAACAACAACATCACCTCCATCAACCTCTAGGATGAAGGTATTTTTAAACCACGTGGTAAAATTGGCCTTACTTAAGGTAAGTTCAAGCTCGCCAAGCGTCGCTTGCCACAGTTTGTCTCTGTCGAGTGACGGTGCCATGGGGATGTCGGCTGGTTAGTAATCGATAATGTATTCGGAGTCTCATCATACCATAAACACGAGTTTAATAGCAGTCATCCACAGGTCGTGAACAGTGGACAATCTGTGCATGATTTGTGGATAGCGGTTTTTCGATCATTGACGAGACCCCATTCATTTGGTAACCTCAAAAAGCTAACCTAATTATTGTATGCCAAAACGCACATATCAACCGAAGAAGCGCCACCGCAGCAAAGTGCACGGATTTCGAGTTCGGTCACGAAAAAAGAACGGCAAGAAAGTTTTAAAAGCAAGACGCCAAAAGGGGCGAAAGCGCCTTAGCGTGTAACGGGGTTTTACATGCTTAAAAAACAAAACCGTTTAGGAAGATCTGACTCTCTCAAGCAGGTTATCCGCCGTGGACGAATTACCCGAGGGCCTGGATTTTTATTTCGGACCCTTGCCACGCACCCACTACCCCCTCGGTTTGCTGTTTCAATTTCGCATAAAGCAGAAAAAAGCGCGGTACGCAGAAATCGTGTCCGACGCCAGTTGTATGGGATTTTACGGGATCATATTACCGAAATCACCCCAGGACTCGATTGCTCAATAACCGTCCAGCGCCCAGCATGTATCATGAGCGCCGCAGATCGAAAAAAAACTTTTTTACAACTTTTAGTTCACGCAAAACTCTTAGCAAAACAATGAAACGCACCCTCCTTTTCTTGATACGCGCGTATCAAGCAACGCTTTCTCCAGACCACGGGCTGTTTGCTTCGCTACATCCCCATGGTTATTGTAAATTTCATCCAACTTGCTCAATGTACGCATATGAAGCTATTGACCGCTTTGGTGTTTTTTGTGGTGGATGGATGGCGATAAAACGCATAGACCGGTGCCATCCGTGGGCAAACCCAGGATTCGATCCGGTACCCAAACAGAAGATTCATTCTTAATGCCATTATGTTTCAGACGATTCTTATAAATCCAATTTTAAATGCACTTATCTGGGCATATGATGTTATTCCCGGCCACGACCTTGGGGTCGCAATTATATTAGTGACACTTGCTATAAAAGTCCTATTGTTTTTGCCGTCTCTTTCGTCTATTCGTTCCCAACATCAACTACAAAGCATCCAACCCCGAGTTGATGCGATTCGAAAAAAATACACCAACAAAGAAGAGCAGGGCAGAAAACTCATGGAGCTTTATAAAGAAAATAAAGTCAATCCGTTTTCTTCATGTTTACCGCTCTTAATCCAGCTACCAATCATTTGGGCGCTTTTTAAAGCTTTTTTAGTCATTCAGCGCATTGATGACGGTGGACTTCTCGCCACCGACGACATATCACACCTTTATGGATATTTGCGGGTAAAATATGCCACCACGCCGATCAACACCTCCTTTTTTGGCTTGATTGATTTGGCGGCAACAAAAAACTATATACTCGCAGTCCTTGCTGGCGGATTTTCTTTCTTGCAGGTTAGAATGATGCAAACCAAAAAACCAGCAATTAAATCAGAAGGTTCTAAGGATGAAAATGTCGCCTCAATTATGAGTAAGCAGACAACATACTTATTGCCAATCATTACAGTTTTCTTTGGGATTCAATTCCCCGCCGGCGTAACATTATATTGGGTAGTTTCAACGCTATTTCAGATTGGCCAACAGTGGTATTTCAAAAAACGTCACGTCATCCCAAGCGTGAAAGAAGAAATCCCAAAGGTGTAATATATGTCCGCCTATATATCGACGCAAGAGATTTTAAAACTCCCAGTCTACACAGAGTTGGGGACGTCTCTCGGGCGTGTTGTTGATATTGATTGTGATACCGAGGATCTGCGCGTCGAACGGCTACACGTTCAGTCTTTTGGGCTGACTGGGTTGCTCCATGAAGCACTTATCATCCACAGGAGTCAGATAGTTCGGATTTTGCCAAAAAAAATTATCGTGGACGATGCTGTGGTACAAAAAACCGAACCCGCAAATCAAACATCAGCTGATCCGGCCTAACGACCCGTAAAATACCTAATTTTTATCCGTCGTTCGTTTTTGTTGCGGAATGAAAATTCAAGCGCAATTCGTGGATAGGTTTTCCATAGTTGAGGGAATCGATCCGCCCACTCAACGCAGACAATCATGTTTGGGTTTTCAAGGTATTCAAATACATGCAGCGGGGTGAGATCTCTTTCTTTTGTCAGCCGATATAAGTCGCAGTGGACCAACGTCTTTTTTGTTTGAGGTATTTTGTGTTCATTGATAATCGTAAAGGTGGGACTCAAAACATCTTTACGGATACCCAAGCCTTTTGCAAGACCCTGGATAAAGGTTGTTTTCCCGGCCCCCAAGGGCCCAACACAAGTAATAAGGCGCCACTGCCGCAGCTCTGTATGCGCAAAAACCCCTGCATATGTAATCAGTTTTTCAGGTGAATTTGTTGTATATTGAGCAGTTTTCATAAAGAAGATATCTTTAGTGTAGCCCAAAATTATAACCCAGTCTTGACCAAATCAACAAGAATTCGTATACTTCACTACTTAGTTTCTTTTCTATGCGAAGCTCAACGGAAATACGACCAATCCAACAAGCATACGAACTTCTCACAAAAACAGAGAATGTTCTTGTCGTGCTTCCGGAACACCCTTCAACAGATGCGATTGCGTCTGGTCTTGGCATCTATCTAATGTTACAAAAACTTGAAAAGAAATCAAAGGTCGTTGCGAGTCAGTTTGAGCTCCCTCCGTCGCATCAGTTTTTGCCAAAATCAAAAGAAATTTATTCAACGTTAACGCAACTAAGAAAATTTATTGTTTCGGTTGATATAGCAAATACACCAGTTGAAGAGTTGTCATATGACATTGCCCACGATAAGTTACATATTTTTATCTCCCCAAAAAAAGGATTCTTTACCGAACGGGACGTGACGACGTCCGCGGGCGAGTATACATACGACCTCATTATTACACTTGATGCTCCAAGTCTGTCTTCTCTCGGTGGTGTATTTGAAGAAAATGCAGACTTTTTTTATCAAACCCCACTTATTAATATTGACCATCACGCAGGGAATGAACAGTTTGGACAAATCAATATTGTCGACATAGTCGCCACCTCCGTTTCAGAGATTGTTTTTGAGCTTTTAAAGGAATTTGGTCACAATATTTTGGATGAGCATATAGCAACCAACTTACTGACTGGTATTATTTCAAAAACAAAAAGTTTTCGCTCGCTTTCAGCGACACCAAAATCGCTCAACATCGCTTCACGTCTTATCGCGCAAGGCGCTCGTCGTGAAGAGATAATAAATAATTTATACAGAACAAAGTCCCTTTCGGTTATACAGTTGTGGGGTCGAGCACTCGCACGACTCAAAACAGAAGATAACAATCTGTTTGTGTACTCTAAATTGAATCAAAAAGACTTCGAGCGCTCTGGAGGCTCAGCAGACGACCTTCCGGGCATATTAGATGAAATTATGGTAAACGCTGAAGGCGCGGAGATTGCCCTGGTTATGCATGAAATAGATCCCTCAACGACAGGCGCATTAATGGGTTCAATTAAATCTCATAATGGGCTTGATATACTAAAAGAATATGCCCCTACTGGTAACCAAAATCTGACACGCGCTCGCATAGCATTGCCACTCGGTGAAGCTGAATCAAAAGTTGTTACCACCATATGTGCCTATTTAGAGCGTGCCTCATTATAAAATAGATCGCTTTCATCAAGCGCGTCTTTTCGCTATACTACATTAAGTATGAGCGATGATACGCAACACAAGCATTATTCTGTTTCTACGCCCGAGAAAGAAGAAAAGCTGTCTGAGAAGATGGAGGAAATTCGGGTTAAAGAAAAAGAACAGGAAGCAAAAGGGAAAGCAATTGATTTTGGATTGCCTTATATTAATTTGAGTGGGTTCCCAATTGCGCCAGAGATTCTTTCAGCCATTACAAAAGATCAGGCCAACGAAGCACAAATAATCCCCTTTTTTAAACACGGAGGAGAGGTTCGTGTTGGTGTTTTGGATCCATTTAAACAAGAAACAGCTTTGCTGGTAAAAGCGATCCAGGATAAACACAAATCAAAAGTGTCGTTATATATAATTTCAGACCATAGTTTTGCGCATGCGCTAAAATTATATGACATGATTCCGCACCCCAGGCATTACGTGTCGGGAGTTCGTATTGAGGCTGATGACCTTAAAAAATATCGTTCAAAAATTACGAGCATTAAATCTCTTGGAGAGCTCGTGGCAGCGCTGCCGTTCGCCGAACTCGTAACCGTTATAGTCGCGGGATCCTTAGAAACCCGTGCGTCTGACATCCACGTTGAAGCAGAGGTAGATGACATAAAGGTGCGTTATCGTATTGATGGTGTTCTTCATGATGTTGCATCGTTGAATCGTGATGTATGGAAACAGCTTATCAATCGATTGAAACTTATTGCGAAAGTAAAACTAAATATTACCAACACCCCACAGGATGGACGTTTTACCATCCACCTCCCAACAGAAGAGATTGATGTTCGTGCCTCCTTTTTACCAACAGGATATGGCGAAAGCGTTGTTATGCGTATTTTGCGATCAAGTGCCGCCGCGCTAGACATTGAAGAATTGGGGTTGCGTGGTCAAGCGCTAGAAATTGTGAAACGAGAAATAAAACGACCGAACGGCATGTTTCTCACCACTGGTCCGACTGGAAGCGGTAAAACCACTACATTGTATGCGGTGTTGAATTCAATTAATTCTACGGAAAAGAAAATCATCACACTTGAAAATCCAATCGAATATCGTTTAAAGGGTGTTAATCAAAGTCAAGTTGATGAGGCTGCTGAATATACTTTTGCAAAAGGATTGCGCTCAATTATGCGTCAGGATCCTGACATAGTTATGGTCGGTGAAATTCGCGACGAAGAAACGGCCGAGATCGCAGTGAACGCGGCATTAACGGGTCATTTTGTGCTGTCAACTCTCCACACAAATAATGCAGCTGGAGCAATACCTCGTTTTATCGCAATGCAGGTAAAACCATATTTGCTCGCTCCCGCACTTAACACCGTTATCGCACAACGGCTTGTGCGTCGCATGTGCGAGTATTGCAAACATGAGACACAACTCCCTGACGAGGTTATGAAAAAAGTAAATGAACAACTGGATTTAATTTCGCCAAAAGCCGGCGTGCAGATCGATCGCACCGCATTAACGTTTTATACGGCCGACGGTTGTGAGAAGTGTCAGGGTATTGGGTTTAAAGGGCGAATTGGTTTGTACGAAATTTTTACCATGAATGCTGAAATTGAAAAAATGCTTGTAGAGAATAAAGTATCGGAATATGAAATGCAGCGCGTTGCAATTGAAAATGGGATGCTTTCTATGGCGCAGGACGGCATACTGAAGGCGCTTGATGGGATTACCACAGTAGAAGAGGTTTTGAAGGTTGCAAATGTATAATATTGAAGGTATAGTACATTTATATTCGAGGTGCCCGTATAACAGGCCTTGACAAGCGTTCATTTTAGGTATACTTTTATAAGTTACCTTTTCATAACTAACCGCCCTTTTTAGGCAAAATCCCCTTAACCCATTTTCCAAGGAGGATACGTGGGAAATAATAACAACCAACCAACAGGCTGGTCAAAAGACACTTTGGCTAAGATCAGTAAGTACGGCGGCATCATCCAGGGATCGTCGGGTATAGCCGTTTCAGTCAAGAACTTGGCTGAACTCATGCAGAAGCGTGTAGAGCAGCTCGACCGCTCGAATCGTTAGCCTTCACAAATCAGTACCCACCCCCATCTTTACTTCCTTTTCACAAATTTAAAGGCCCGCAGACATAAGATGCCGCGGGCCTTCTCTTGACTTCATATTGAAGCAGTGATATTTTCAGATGACGTTCTTTTCATTATAACCAAGTAAGGAGGGTGTTCTGGTGAATAAACATCGAGCAACCCCTGCCAAGATTCGGGAGTATATCAGGCAAGTAGTCTATCTCATTACCGGCCAAAAATTGACATCACGGCGGATTCGTCTGTATCAAAATCCTTATGCCGATAGTCGCATAGCCTTCGATCTTGCCACGCGCAAGATTTATTGGATCGGCATCGGATCAACCTACTGGAAAGGTCCGTTTGAGGTTTTGCGTGCCGTAAGCGTTCATGAGGCTATGAATACTCGGCTGGAATATGAAGTTGCCGAAAACGATCTGTTGGAGGCAGAAGAAATCGCTCAGGCCGGCGATGACACTGAGTTGCGTGTCGCAATTCGCACAAAGTATGAGATTGATTTGAGAGGTTGGGTTCGTATCCGTAAAAGGAAACTTCAAGCCGACCAACTTGCCCTTGAGTGGTATTACGAGAACAATTTCGATCTCGTTCCCTATATTCAATTTTTAATTGAAGAGTGGAACGCGGCGCAGCAGTTTTCGGAGCCACGAAGAAGATATCATCGAATTATTGGAGCGAAGCGCGTCAGAGACGCAGGAATTTTTTTTGAGAACTGCGTGAATCATAAGGACGCCTGAATGTGTGCACCGTGTGTACCGTCAGGCGTTTTTTATTTTTTCTACGCACCATGCAAATGCTTCAAGGCCTCTTCCGCGTTTTGAAGTTTCTCAGTATTTTCTTTAATAACAGAGAGAGGGGCATTTTTTTTGAAACCAGCATTTGCCAATAGCGACGAAAGGCGAGCGACGTCTTTTTGTAGTCTAGCAACCTCAGCATGCAGCAGTGTCTGTGCTTCTGCGCCAAGCTGCAGATCAAGAATAAGCCCTGGGAACGTCAGTGTTGGGCGAAGATCCTTCGGTGAGCAAGCAGTACACGTCTCTGTGTTTGTAAGATTTTTAATAATAGCCCCGTGTTCATCAATGAATTTCGTTTTTTTGCTAGACATTCGTATATGTAATTTAGTTGTGTGGGGCGTACGGGTGATGTTTCGTATTGTTCGAATTCCAGTGACTATATTTTGGACCGTAGCAAATTCTTTTTCTGCTTTCTTGTTTTGCCGCGTGGTCGTTGGCCATTTTTGGATCATCAGTAAATCAGATTTTTTTTGTTTACCCAATATTTTTTTCCATAGTTCTTCTGAAACAAACGGAGCAAAAGGGTGTAATAGCTTGAGGCCTTCCATGAAAATATATTTTGTAAATTCCACGTTTTTTTCTGCCTTTGCAATTTCGATGTACCAATCAGCAAATTCGTGCCAGAGAAATTGATACACCGCAAGTCCAGCGTCAGAAATTGAAAGCGCTGCCAGGTGTCGGTCAACTTCTTTTGTTGTGTAGCGCAGCCGAGAAAGAATCCATGCGTCAGTGAGCGTTTTTGGTTTCGAAGAAATTTTTGCGGCGCTCTGTGATTGCACAAACTTGCCAATATTCCATATTTTGTTGATGAAGTTACGGTAGTGCGCGATTTTTTCTTCTGATAACCTGAAATCCTGTCCAGGGGAGGTATTCATTGTGACCGAGAGGCGAATTGCGTCAGTGCCGTATTTGCGCGCCATAGGGAGCGGGTCGATGCCAGTCCCTTTTGACTTAGACATTTTTTCACCATCTTTATTCAGTACAAGTCCAGAAATAAGTACGCGAGAAAATGGAATTTGTTTTGTCAGTTTTAATGAAAGCATGATCATGCGAGAGATCCAAAACGGTAAGATGTCCCATGCGGTTTCCATGACTTGCGTTGGGTGGTACAGTTTTAGGTCTTTTGTTTTGCGCGGCCAGCCAAGAGTAGAAAATGTCCACAATCCAGACGAAAACCACGTGTCAAGCGTATCAGGATCTTGGTGGATGTGTTTTCCTTTGCAGCGCGGGCATTTTGTAGGTGTGCTGATTTCGACAATTGGGTGATCAGTTCCGCAAGCATCACAGTACCATACCGGGATTTGGTGCCCCCACCACAGTTGGCGCGACAGCGTCCAGTCGTGTAAATTGGTCATCCAGTGAGTGTAGATTTTTGTAAATCGTGTAGGGACAATCTCAATTTTTTTCTGCCGTACGATTTTCAAGGCATCTTGGGCAAGCGACTTCATGCTCATAAACCATTGTTCTGAGATTAATGGTTCTATAACCGTGCCGCACCGGTCGCAGTGTGCCACGTTATGGACATAGTCAACAACAGACTCGAGGTGTCCGTCTTTTTCAAGATGTTCTAGAGCCATGCGTCTCGCATCTTGAACGCTCATGCTGTAAAATATCCCAGCCTCTTTTGTCATCTTTCCACCCTCATCGATTACTTGGATGTGCGGGAGTGTATGTCGTTCACCAATTTCGAAATCAAGCGGATCGTGCGCTGGTGTTACCTTAACGGCTCCTGTACCGAAATCTTTTTCAACAGCATCATCTGCGATAATGGCAATTTCTCTTTCAATAAGTGGAACGGTTACTTTTTTCCCAATGAATTTTTTATACCGTGGGTCATGTGGGTGAACAGCAATCGCCGTATCGCCAAGCATTGTTTCGGGTCGCGTTGTTGCGACTGAAATATATTTAGTTGTTCCCACTAATGGATACCGAATCGTGTAAAGTTTTCCAGTCGTTTCAACATGTTTCACCTCAAGGTCTGAAATAGCGGATGAACATCGTGGGCACCAACTAATAATTCGTTTCCCCCGATAAATTAGCCCATCATCATATAATTGTTTAAAAGCGGTGCGAACAGCTAATGATCGTTCTTTGTCCATCGTAAAAGCTTCGCGCGACCAATCGCATGATGCACCGAGTGACCGGATTTGATTTGTAATTGATGCACCGTATTGTTTTTTCCACTCCCAAACACGCTGCAAAAATTTTTCGCGGCCAAGCTTGTGGCGATCAAGACCCTGTTTCATAATAAGCCGTTCAACAACTATTTGTGTCGCTATGCCGGCGTGGTCTGTACCTGGTACCCACAATGCCCTAAAGCCCCTCATGCGATGATACCGGATGAGTGTGTCTTGTGTGGCGGTTCTGCTTGCATGACCAAGATGCAATTCACCGGTAACATTTGGGGGTGGCATGGAGACAACAAAAGGGCGTGTACGTTTTCCGGGCAGTTTATCGGGATTGAAATATCCCGATTTTTCCCATCGTTCGTAAACTTCCTTTTCAACTAATGAAGGATTATAGGCCTTTTCAGACATAGGTGTAGTATATCAAAAAGTGGGGGTTCTGGCGCATCAAGCAAAAATAAGTTGAAGTCTTATGCAACCTCCCACGAGGGCTTGGCATCGAGTTGTTTCCATGCACCAATTCGTCCGGTTGCACGGGTAAGTGCGGCGACCATTGCAACCATGCTTGCGTTATCCTGCGTGAGTTCAGGCGGAGCTAGATAAAGTGTGTATTTTTGTTTTTTACAAGCAACCACTAGGGCTTTTCGTAGCGCGATATTCGCTGAGACGC
>CAZGDO010000002.1:47242-47529 GCA_964524365.1 uncultured Gammaproteobacteria bacterium
CGCTGTTGAGATGAAACTTTTTTGCCGCTCGTATCGTTTTCCCAACCAGAACATCAATAACAGCTTGTTGGAAGGACGCAGCGACACCATTCTTTTGCTTTTGGGATAATCTTTTATCATCTATATAGTAGCGAACCGCAGTTTTAAGGCCAGAAAAACTAAAGTCGTAATTTGAGTCAGCGAGCATCGGACGCGGGAAAGCGATTGCTGATAAATTACCCTGTTTTGCTAGACGACTAATTTCTGGACCACCGGGGTATTGGAGACCCAAAAGAGCTGCCACCTTA
>CAZGDO010000003.1:0-16823 GCA_964524365.1 uncultured Gammaproteobacteria bacterium
GAGCCAAACAAGACAGTCTTAAAAGAGCCAAACAAGACAGTCTTCCGTTTATACATTCGCTCGCGAAATCGTATCAATTGGTACGCATATTACAACAGCGCGATTCTGATGCTTCTTTAAGGTGAGAAATTTCGGCGACCATAATCCATAAACTACGGTGCATGAGCCTACTTTCAATGCTTATAGTATTAAAGGAAAATAAAACGAGCCAGTAAGCGTAACGCACACTAGCTCGAACAAGAAACAAAAATTCAAAAGAGTCAAAAGAACGAAACTCAAATACCCAGTCACTACCGAGAGAAGAACAGACCGCCGGAGTAGCAATCGCCGGCGTTGAGGTACCTGTTGCCGAAGCGGAGCCGCTGAACGTCGCTGACCCAGCAGTGGAGCGAGAAATCGGCAGACTTCCACTGAAGTGCTGCCATATCGTTACCCGGTGTGTTGAAATCTCTTCCAAGCACATCAGGGTAAGCAGCGAGGGCGGCCGAGAAATCATAGCCGCCGGCAAGATGCAAAATCTCTGGAAGAGAATCAGCATATTCCCTACATGCAGGAATTGAGAACCCCTGCAGAGGGTTGGGCAGAAGGATGCCAATCACTGGACGCTGCTGCATCTTCATGACCAAGCGCTCGTGGCTTGGGTGAACGATACTCACCTGGCCAGCGAGTTCTCCTTTGCGGCAGTTTTCGAAGCTCCGCTCGGGAAATTCCTTGAGGCACGAAGATTCAACTGCGGCGAGGAAACGGCTCTCTAAGATAGTGCCGTAGTCACCGGCTTCAGTCTGTGGCAGAACCAGAGGCAACCAAACGCCGTTGAAGCAGTTTTTGAAGCGAGGATCAGCTTCAATCAAAGCTCGCAACGCAGCGATTTCCTGTTCAAATTCCTCTTGAAAACAAAATGTTGTTCCCTGGGGAAACGAACTGATCAACCGATTTAAGCGATCAGCTAAGCTTACTTCCGGCTGAACGAATTTGAACGACCGATCTGCGTCGCAAACCGATGACGTGAGGCCATACGGGATGCAACGACCAGTACGGTCGAAGAGAAAACGAATGACATCTCTCACGTCCGCTTGTTTAGTGCCTTCTAAGATACCGTCAACTGCATCTTCGCCGCCGAGTTTATTCAACACGGCTTCGATTTGACCAAGAGTGTACTTTCCGTACTTCATGAGATTCTCCTTTCAGGCTTGTTGCCCGAAATTGAGGGTTTTTGCCACTGCCCGTGGCTTAGGACCTTACTGTAAGGCGATTTCAAAGAACGCTTTATAATAGGCTAAAATACCAAAAAAGTCAAGTCTTTGTTTTAAATCTTCCACGAAGCAAAAAAACTCAATCGAGGATAATAACAAAATCCTCTGAATTTCGAGTAGCCAAGAAATTGCCGAATAGCTTTCGGAATTTTATACGAGGAATTCAGAGGATTTTAACTCGCCGCGGCGTCCGCGGTGTGGAAGGGGTGGGGTATAGCCCCAGAGATTCGGATCGCGCACAAAGTAATTCAAAGAGAACAGACTCACCCCGCCTCGCGTCGACGCGAGGCGGGCTTTCCAAATTTATGTTCCCCTTACACTTTGGGCAAAAAATTTATAATAAAATCTATGCTTCAGAATTCTGCTTATCTTCTTTGGCCTCTTGCTCACTTGATGAGTGAACTTTTTCAATTATATCTTTTCGTATCTTCTTTGAAATATCTTGATGGTCCCGCAAAAACATACGGGTGTTTTCGCGTCCTACACCGATTTTCTCCTCGCCATATGCAACAGTATTACCCGACTTCACTAACACACCGAATGCGAGGCCTTGGTCGATTAAATCACCAGCCCAAGAAATACCCTCGTTATACATGATGTCGAATTCACACGTTCGAAACGGTGCGGCAACTTTATTTTTTACAATTTTCGCACGAACGCGATTTCCAATGACTTGATCACCTTTTTTCAGCTGTGCAAGTCGACGAACTTCAATACGCACCGATGAATAGAATTTGAGTGCCATACCGCCCGTTGTGGTTTCTGGATTCCCAAACATGACCCCAATTTTCATTCGAGTCTGATTAATAAATATGACTGTGGTCTTGGACGTAGAGACAATTGCAGTTAATTTTCGTAATGCCTGACTCATCAATCGAGCCTGGAGTCCCATATGGGAATCACCCATATCACCTTCAATTTCCGCTTTCGGCGTCAGCGCTGCAACGGAATCTATAACAACAACGTCAACCGCGCTTGAACGGACTAACGTTTCTACAATCTCAAGTGCCTGTTCCCCCGTATCTGGTTGGGAAATAAACAACTCATCAACATTCACACCTATCTTGCGGGCATATTCTGGATCAAGCGCGTGTTCTGCGTCAACAAATGCCGCAATCCCACCATTTTTCTGCACTTCAGCGACAATGTGCTGAGCAAGGGTCGTCTTCCCTGAAGCTTCTGGACCGTAAATTTCAATAACTCTTCCCTTTGGAACACCACCAACACCCAGGGCAATATCAAGAGAAAGACATCCAGTTGAAATTGCTTCGACATTCATCGCCTTTGCCTCACCCAGTTTCATGATCGATCCTTTGCCGAAACGATCTTGAATCTGCTCTATGGCAATCTGAGCGGCCTGCGCTCTATTAGTATCTGTTGGGGCAGAGGATTTTTTTGGCATACACGTATCCTTATTAATAATAATTCTTATTGAAACGGTTGAGCAAATAAATTGCGAACTGCTGTTGTTTCCCTACCAAATTTTTGTGTCGCGGTTATAGTCAGCGTATTTACCCCAGGCGTGAGGTCAATCTGGGTCGAAAAATTGCCGTCATCGTCTACATCGACTGGGGCGTTGTTGATTGTTATTGTGGCACCTTTTTCTATTTTACCCGCCACTTCGACAGAGGTTGCTGTTATTTCAATATTATCCTGTGGTGAAAAAATAAGCAAATGTGGCGGTCGGAAAAGACCCAATAACTCAATCCCAACATACAAGAGTGCTGCTAATAAAATTGCTATTATTCCAAAAGCGCGCAGTTTCTTAGGAGTCCAAATAACACGAGTTGAAACTTCTTGTGGAGGTGTAATCGAGCGCTTAAAAGGAAAATCTTTTTCGTCTTGCAAAAAACGTTCTAATAATTTTTCTGTATTTACATTAAATGCTTGCGCAATGGAACGTAAAAAATTTTTGGCATACAGTGACCCTGGTAAGTCATAATATCGGTATTCTTCAAACGCAATAATATACCGAACATCAACGTGTGAACGATTTGCAAGCTCTTCTTGGCTCCACCCAAAATCCTCTCGAAGAGATCGAATGGTGTCGCCAACGTGTTCCCCGTGATAAACATCACGCTTCGTAAATGGCGTCATACATCCTCGTCTTCAACTGGGTCGTCATCACCGTCTTCTGCGAGAGCTGCCTCGGTCGTTGTATCCGCAGTAACATCCCCATCGGGTACTTCCGCATAATCTTCGTTATTTATTGAATCAGGTTCTTCCTCCGCGTCGTTATCTTCATCTGGTGTAGCAGAATAATCAGCGGGTGAAAAGGTGCCTGTTGACTCGTCATCCAAAGACTGTAGATACACTTCACGTGGTTTTGCGCCATCACCCGGACCAATAACGTTATGCTCCTCTAATAAATCCAAGAGGCGAGCGGCTCGCGCATATCCAATTCGTAATCTACGTTGCAGATATGATGCTGAGGCTTTCCCTGCTCTCACAACCAAATCTTTTGCTTCGTCGTATAACTCATCATCGGAAGGGTCGCCATCAATCCCGCCACCAAGATCACTACTAGTTTGTTTCTCAACCACGCCCGTTTCATAATCTGGCTTTCCGAGACTCTTCAAATATGTTGTTACCGCTTCAATCTCTTCGTCATTTACAAATGCTCCCTGTAAACGACGGGGTTTAGAGAGCTCTGCGTTAATATACAACATATCCCCACGACCAAGCAGTTTCTCTGCGCCAGTTGCATCAAGAATCGTGCGTGAATCCATGCCCGAAGCCACAGAAAATGCTACGCGCGACGTAATATTTGCTTTTATAAGTCCTGTAATTACATCAACCGAAGGACGCTGCGTTGCAACAACCAAATGAATACCAACCGCACGTGCCATTTGCGCTAGCCTGATAATTACAGCCTCGACTTCTGTTGCAGCGACCGCCATCAAGTCAGCTAACTCATCAATAACAACAACTATATAGGGAAGTTGCTCCTCAACTCCATTTGAATTATACCCTTGGATGTTTCGCTTCCCAGTTTCTTCAAGCAAACGAAAACGTCGGTCCATTTCTCCTGTCACCCAACGTAATGCATTAATTGTTTTTTCAACTGTCGTGATGACAGGCGTCAATAGATGCGGGATATTATTGTATGGAGTCAATTCAACTCGTTTTGGATCGACAAGGATTAACCGTAAGCTATCCGGGCTATTTGAATACAACAAACTCAACAGTAACGTATTAATACTGACTGACTTTCCAGACCCAGTCGCACCTGCAATAAGCATGTGTGGCATTCGATCCAATGCTGTCACGACCGGATTCCCAGCAACATCCTGACCAAGCGCAAACGTTAAATCTGATTCTCGTTTTTTAAATACGGAACTATCTAAAATATCTCGCAACTTAACGATAGCTTTTGACTCATTTGGCACCTCAATACCAACCAAAGATTTTCCAGGGATTGGCGCTTCGATACGAATCGGATGTGCAGCCAGTGAAAGCGCCAAATCATTCACTAGTGTAGTAATTTGTGATAACTTCACTCCTTCTGATGGACGTAGAGTGTATTGCGTCACAGTTGGACCAACACTTACGTCGCCCATTTCAACTTCAATCCCAAAAGTTTCAAGTGTTTTTTTAATAATTTCTTTATTCACATTTATATCACCGCTAGTTGGTTGTTCGCCGCCCGACTCAAGTAAAGTTAAGGGATAAGGTTGTGCCGCGTGACGCTTACGTAAGAGTGGTCGTTGTTGTTTTTGGGCATACACGCGAGCTTCTGATTTTAAACGCTCCTCAGTTTCCGCAATCGCTTGTGCTACGCCTGGTGCCATTTGATCAGCATCCGCTAATTCTTCTTGATCATCTGTAGTCTCATCAATTCCCCGATCTTCCGACGATTCAGTCGCATCTTCAAGATTTCTCATCGTCCAACTTCGTTGCATGCGATTATGAAATCTGCGAAAACGAAACGTAAAACGGGAAAAAATATTTCCTTTGTCGGCCAATTCTGGAAGCGATGTGTCAAACCAAAGTAAACACGCGATCAGTAGCATGCCAATAAGCAGTACACCAGTTGCCCATGGCCCCATAATCGATCGTAATGGATAAGAAAGAGCTAGGCCAATGTATCCACCACCTCGTCCATCAGCAATTGCTTGCACAGCCTCGTTCTTCGCAATCATTAAATGAAAAAGTCCTGAATATGATAAAACAAACATACCGAAACCGACCCAATTCGACGACTTCGTTTGGCGATCTTCTTTCTTCCAAAACATCCAAGCGAGGATACCAAAAAATATGGGGACGATATATTTACCCCATCCAAATAATGATGTCAATCCACGATCAATTGCTTCACCAACAACATCTGCGAGTTGTAAAAAACTGAGCACACTTACTATTGCCGCGGCAACAAAAATAATTGCGACGATGCCGTACTTAGTTTCTTGTCGGACGCGAAGTCGCGATTCATCCTGCTCTAACTGCTCATCACGTTGCCTTCTCGTATGTTGTTTCTTAAATTTACGTGCCATACTGTCTTCCGATAATACCACGAAATGTAAGTGTTTTCAATCAAAAAATGACCTCAATTGAGAGGGATAACGTCTCATAAAACGAGTTGAAACAACTTAGACTTTTTGCTCTCCCTCTTTTTTGGCTTTCGGCTCTTCAGACGCTAGTTTCGCCTCTGCCTCAGCTTTATCCGCTTTATTTTGCTCGTCATTAATAGATAACGTATCTTCAAGATTTGAAGAATGGTCTACCCCATACCCCGTACCGCTTGGAATTAATCGTCCAATAATAACGTTTTCTTTTAAGCCACGCAAACGGTCTACTTTGCCTGAAACCGCCGCATCAATAAGAACTCGAGCTGTCTCTTGGAACGAAGCTGCTGAAAAGAAGCTATCGATAGAAAGTGAGGCTTTCGTAATACCTAGCAGTAAAATGTCCGCAATTGCCTGTTTCTCATCTTTCTTTAAAATTGCGTTTGCTTCATTATATGTTGATATTTCAATAATTTCACCAGATATTAAATCTGTATCGCCAGCATCTCGAACATATACGCGTGAGAACATCTGGCGGACGATAATTTCAATATGCTTATCATTGAGTTTTTGTCCTTGCGTTGAGTAAATCGTCTGGATTTCTTGAATGATATATTTCTGGACTGCTGATTTATCTTTCAACTCATATAATTGATGAATATCAATTGAACCTTCGGTAAGACGATCACCACGCTCTACGCCATCGCCATTTTTCACAACAATGACATATCCAAATGGAATTTGATACGTCCACTGTTTTTCTTTTGTCTCAATTACAACCACACAATCAGATTCCAGTCGAACTTTACCGGCGACCTCAGAAGCAACATCCTCTTTTTTTGTAGAGAATAAAACAGCGCCTTTTTTGACTTTTACGCCATCCTCAACCCGCACATCTGCCTTGTCTTTTTTTGGATAAGAATATCTGTGGATTTCTTCTCCGATGCCGGTCAAAATGATTGTACGTGTCTTTTTACCTTCCTCATCCTTTTCTTCTTTAACTTCAACTTTTCCTTCAGCTTCAGCCAGAAATGCAGGTTTTTTTACAGGACGAGCTTCAAATAATTCTTCAACACGAGGTAACCCTTGAGTAATATCCTGACCAGCAACGCCTCCAGTGTGGAATGTACGCATTGTAAGCTGTGTCCCAGGTTCTCCAATAGACTGTGCAGCGATAATACCTACTGCCGTGCCAAGTTTTACTTGACGATTATACCCCAAATCGAAACCATAGCAACGCTGGCACAATCCTCGATGCGTTAAGCAGGTTAGTGTTGATCGGATGTGCGCTTCATCAAATTTTGCCTTTGCAAGCTTTTTTAATAACTCAGGACCTATAATTTCACCTTTTTTAGCAATAACTTTCTTGGTCTTCAAATCTTTAATTGGGTCAAGAAGGCAACGGCCAAGTAAACGGTCTAGAAAATCTTCTCCTAATCGCTCTGTTTCTTCTCGAGTAATAATCGCGCCTCTTTCGTCACCACAATCTTCTTCCATAATAACAACATCCTGCGATACGTCGATTAAACGACGAGTCAAATACCCTGCGTTCGCAGTACGAAGCGCTGTATCAGAAAGACCTTTCCGTGCACCGTGAGTGGAGATAAAATACTCAAGTACTGAAAATCCTTCTTTGAAACTTCCCTTCACAGGCAACTCAATAATGTCACCTCGCGGGTTTGTTACCAAACCTTTCATACCCATCATCTGTGTTGTCTGACCCCACGACCCACGGGCACCAGACTCAATCATTGAAAATACCGGTCCATGAGGATCAAGCGCAAGTTTTGATACTTCTTGAATTTTTTGTTTTGCTAAATCCCACACTTCAATTACGCGCGCGCGTCGTTCATCATCAGTCAATAAACCCATTTCATAATTCTCGTGAATTGTGTCCACTTGTGCCTGTGCGTCTTCTAAAATCTTAGGTTTGTCTTTCGGTGTGACTAAATCGGCCATTCCCCAACTAATTCCAGAACGTGTTAGGTATTCAAATGACAATTGCATGATGCTATCAAGCAAATGCACTGTTTCTTCATGACCAATTGTGTTGATGTGTTCTGAAACGAGCCCAGATAATGTTTTCTTATTAAACGTCTCATTGCGAAATGGCCATTTCGTCGGTAACACCTGATTAAAAATGATGCGCCCAACAGAGGTTTCAATTAATTTGTTTCCTTTCACGTAGCAATGTATTTGCTCTTGCAGGTGCAACTGACCAAGACGATAACGGCTAATCGCTTCATTTTCATCAACGCATGCTTTTTTCGCCTTTTCAGATCGCATATTAGTAAGATAGAAACAGCCGAGAACAGTATCTTGTGAAGGTGTGATAACTGGCTTCCCTGTTGCTGGCTTCAAAAGATTTTTTGTTGAAATCATCAATTCCCGTGCTTCGTATTTTGCCATTTCAGTCAATGGCACATGGACAGCCATTTGGTCTCCATCAAAATCAGCATTAAAAGGAGGGCATACTAAAGGATGTAATTGAATGGCCTTACCTTCAATAAGTACTGGTTGAAATGCCTGAATACCAAGTCGGTGTAAGGTTGGGGCACGATTCAAAAATACATGTGCCTTTTTTGTTATTCCTTCAAGAATATCCCACACTTCCTCTCGGTCACTTTCAATAAACCGATTAGCGCTTCTAACATTATAAACGTGTTCCCGTTTTATTAATTCAGAAATCACAAATGGTTTAAATAATTCCAAAGCCATACGTTTTGGCAATCCGCACTGGTTCAGTTTCAGATGGGGTCCAACCACAATAACGCTGCGACCTGAATAATCAACGCGTTTTCCAAGCAGGTTTTGGCGGAAGCGTCCTTGCTTTCCTTTTAACATATCTGCGATGGATTTGAGTTGTCGTTTCTGACCGGTAGATGCAGTAACAGTTTTTCCATGACGCGCAGAATTATCAATCAGTGCGTCAACCGCTTCTTGCAACATACGCTTTTCATTTCGGGTAATAACTTCTGGTGAATTCAATTCAACCAACCGTTTCAAACGATTATTACGGTTGATCACGCGTCGGTATAAGTCATTTAAATCTGATGTGGCAAACCGTCCGCCATCAAGCTGCACCATTGGACGTAAGTCTGGAGGGATAACTGGAATAGTATCCAAAATCATCCATTCCGGACGGATGCTATTCTTTTTAAAATTCTTTAATAATTTAAGACGTTTTAATAGTCTACGTTTTTTATTTTCTGCGGCTTTGACCATTAATCCATCAAGTTTCTTAATTTCTTTATTCAAATCAATAAGAGAAAGCAATTGCTTGATAGCCTCAGCGCCAATACCTGCATCAAAAACATGACCATATTTGAGGGACATATCCTGATACTGACTTTCAGACAAAATCATCAGCGGTTTCAATGACTGTAGTTCTTTTTTTGCAAGCGCAACGACCGAATCTAATTCTTTTACTTTTTCATCTTGCATCATTTTCGCATTTTTCAGTTCTGCACCATACAATTCCTCGAGCTTCTTTAATTCTTCTGCGTTTTTTGCTTTCACTTTTGCCTCTTCCCGTTTTTTTTGAATTTCTTGATCAACTTGCTTAGATTCAGATTCGAGAGATTTCTTTTTGGATTTTGCTTCCTGTTCAATCTGCTCAAACGTTTGAGCACGAGCTTCTTCGTCAACGCTTGTAATAATGAAGTTGGCAAAATACATGACTTTCTCAAGATCCATGACTGACATATCAAGCGACAGTCCAATTTTTGATGGAACACCACGTAAAAACCAAATATGAGAAACAGGAGCGGCAAGTTCAATGTGGCCGAATCGTTCGCGCCGAACTATGGAACGCGTTACTTCAACACCGCACTTATCGCACACAATACCTTTATATCGAATGCGCTTGTATTTTCCACAATAACATTCCCAATCTTTTGTTGGGCCAAAAATTCGCTCGCTGAACAATCCATCTTTTTCAGGTTTCTGTGTTCTATAGTTGATTGTTTCTGGTTTAGTAACCTCACCATGCGGCCATTGTCGGATTATATCCGGCGATGCAACGGTCAGCCGTACTGCGCCAAAATCTTGTGGTTTGAGTGCTTCGTCAAAATACATATTATTTCGCTTTAGCTTTTTTACGTTGCTCATCACGGACCTTTGCGCGCTGCGACGGTTCTGCCGGAACGACTTTTCCCGCATCATCGAGCAGCTCAACATCAAGCCCAAGTCCTTTTAATTCTCGAATCAAGACATTAAATGATTCCGGGACATTCAACTGTGTAATAGGCTCGCCTTTAATAATCGATTCATATGCCTTGCTTCGTCCAGGGACGTCATCGGATTTAATCGTCAAAATTTCCTGTAGCGTGTATGCCGCGCCATATGCTTCTAATGCCCAAACTTCCATTTCTCCAAACCGCTGACCACCGAATTGCGCTTTACCGCCGAGTGGCTGCTGTGTCACTAATGAATACGGCCCAATGGATCGCATATGAATTTTATCATCAACAAGATGATTGAGCTTCAGCACGTACATAACTCCAACAGTCACTTTCTGATCAAATGCCTCGCCAGTACGCCCGTCGATGAGTTCTAATTTTCCATCTTCAGGAAGCCCTGCACGAGCAAGCTCTGCGCGAATTGTTTCTTCTGGCACACCATCAAACGGAGGCGTGGCAACTTTATATCCGAGCGTCTTCGCTGCCATACCGAGATGTGTTTCCAAAATCTGTCCAATATTCATACGTGAAGCAACGCCCAATGGATTCAAAATAATATCAACTGGTCGTCCATCTGGAAGATATGGCATGTCTTCTTGTGCAACAACACGAGAAATAACACCTTTGTTGCCGTGTCGTCCAGCCATTTTGTCTCCGACCTGGACTTTGCGAAGCTGTGCGATTGATACTTGGATTGATTTAATAACTCCTGATGGAATTTTATCTCCCTTTTCTCGTGAAAATACTTTAATATCGACAACTTTACCCTGTTCTCCGTGCTCTAAATACAATGAAGAATCTTTGACGTCTTTTGCTTTTTCACCAAAAATAGCACGGAGCAATTTTTCTTCTGCAGATAATTCTGTTTCTCCTTTTGGCGTAATCTTGCCGACAAGAATGTCTCCTGACTTTACTTGCGCACCAATGCGCACAACACCTTCTTCGTCCAAATCTTTCAATTTTTCTTCAGAAATATTTGGGATGTCTCTGGTTACAATTTCGGGTCCGAGCTTTGTATCACGAACATCGATAGTAAAATCTTCAATATGAATAGAGGTGTAGCGGTCTGCCTGTACGACGCGTTCTGAAACTAAAATAGCGTCTTCATAATTTCCGCCTTCCCACGGGATAAATGCAACGACCATATTTTGCCCGAGCGCTAATTCTCCGTTTTCTGTTGAGGCACCATCCGCGAGTACGTCGCCGGCTTTTACTTTAACACCTTTCGCAATACGTGGCATTTGATTCAAACAGGTCGACGCGTTTGAGCGGATAAATTTATTCATCGTATATTCGCGGACGTTCCCATCGTCTTCTTCAACAACAATTTTCGCGCCATCAACGGATACAACGGTTCCGCTTTTCTTTGCTAGCACGACATGGCCCGAATCTTTTGCTGCGCGCACTTCGACACCTGTGCCAACAATTGGTGACTCTGGTTTAATAACCGAAACAGCCTGACGTTGCATGTTTGTTCCCATTAATGCACGAGCTGCGTCGTTATGTTCTACAAACGGAATTAATGAGGTTGCGACAGAAATAATCTGATTTGGAGCTACATCAATATAATCTATTGCTTCTATGGGTGTTATTGTCGGCTGTCCATGAACACGAACACGTGCGCGGTCCTCAATGAAGTATCCTTTATCATCATACGGGGTTGTAGCCGCGGTTGTGACATGGCGCTCTTCTGTGAATGCATCAAGGTACGCTACCTCACTGGTAATGCGCGGCTTGACTGGAACAACCTTCAAATCTTCTTTTTTTGCAAGTTTTGCGGCGAGTGTAGCGTCAATTTTCGTACCTGCTTTTGCAATACCTTCAATATCAGAACGTAAAATTTCACCTTCTATTTTTTCAGGAATATTTTCTGGATCATGAACAATTTTGCGATACGGAGTTTCAATAAACCCAAAATCATTTATCCGTGCATATGCTGCGAGGTGTCCAACGAGACCAATATTTGGTCCTTCAGGAGTTGCAATTGGGCAAATGCGTCCATAATGCGTGCGATGTACATCGCGGACATCAAACCCTGCACGTTCACGACTAAGTCCACCAGGCCCCATGGCTGATAAACGACGTTTGTGCTCAAGTTCTGAAAGTGGATTCGTCTGATCCATGAATTGAGAAAGCTGTGATGACATGAAAAATTCTTTCAACACACCAATAATCGGGCGCGCATTCACTAATTGGTTTGGCGTTAAGGTCGCGATATCCATTGTCGACATACGATCGCGGACAATACGTTCCATGCGAGCAAGACCAATACGGAATTTATTCTGGACGAGTTCGCCAATTGCGCGAACACGTCGGTTGCCTAAGTGATCAATATCATCAGCATCCTCTTGTGACACATTCAAACGAACGATCTCACGTAAAATTGCGATAAGATCTTGTTTCTGTAAAACACGATGTTCTGCATCATTCGGCAAATCAAATGCAAAGCGTTGGTTTAATTTGTAGCGTCCAACTTTCCCAAAATCATAACGATCAAACGAAAAAAACATTTTGTGGATTAATTCACGAGCGTTATCAACTGTTGCCAAGTCTCCTGGACGAATTCTCTTATATACTTCTTTTAATCCTTCTGCCTCTGAGTGTGACGGATCCTTTGCTAATGTTTTAGCCAAATACTCTTTTGCTTCTGGCAAATTCAGATCTGCGAACAACTGAGCGAGTTCTTCATCGGATCCATAGCCAAACGCGCGAAGGAGTGCTGTAATCGGAACTTTTCGTTTGCGATCAATTTTTACCCACATGATGTCATTCATGTCGGTTTCAATTTCAAGCCACGCACCGCGATTCGGAATTATTTTTGCACCATAAAAATTACGTCCGCGAATGAACTCGGACGTAAAAAATACACCCGCGCTTCTGATGAGCTGCGACACGACGACGCGCTCGATGCCATTAATAATGAAGGTTCCGCGCTCGGTCATGACTGGGAAATCTCCAAGATAAATGGATTGTTCCTTAATTTCGTTTGTCTTCTTATTTATAAGCTTCACTTGCACGCGAAGCGCTGCTTCATATGAAAGATTCTTTTCTTTTGCGGTCTGCTCGTCAAAACGAGGCTCATCAAGATAATAATCAAGCAAATGTAACTCAAGATCGCGGCCGATAAAATCCCGAACCGGGGATACTTCATCGAATAATTCCCGCAAACCTTCGCGGAAAAACCAGTCATAACTATGACGCTGAACCTCAATAAGATCAGGGAGCGGAATCGCTTCGTGAGCATGAGTAAAAAATTTTCGGCCGTGAATTTCAGTGATTCCTAAGCCGTTTGACGCGTTTTTCCTGTTAGACATAAAAAACCCCCGCTAGCCACGCGGTTTAATGTTTAAATTGGATTTCTACCTATCTTTAGCCTGCGCTCCCTTAATGTTTTGGAGCGTAAAATAGCCAAAATCTGGCAAAATGCGCATAAAGTGAAACTAACAGAATAAAATAGTACTGTCAAGGAAATACGTAGAGACCCAAGTAGATAAACTTTTGGGCTAATATTAGGTATTTTTTGACTATTTACCTACTAAGTATATCCTAAACCAAGATTTTTATCCACAAGCTATGTGGATAAGACGCCTAATCTTTCTAATTCTTGACGCGCAACTCGACGGTCATCCCATGGTTGCTTTGTACCAAGGGGCCCCATAATCCATTGTTCGCATGCTTTGCCTGTAATAAGAACTAGATCATCGGCTTTGGCTTTTGAAATTGCCAGCCGAATTGCCTCTCGCCGATCAAAAACTCGAAACAAGTCCTCTTGGTCGTGGAGCCTCCCAACATTCACCACGCCTTGAGCTACTTGGTTGATAATTTTCATCGGGTCATCATCATAAGGATCCTCGTTAGTCACAATTGCGATATTTGCGTGCGTCCCTGCGATTTTACCAAGCAGTGGTCGACGAGCAACATCGCGCCCGCCTCCCGCGGATCCAAATACATGAATAATTCGTTCATGACTAATTGTATCTGTTAAATCATAGAGGGCCTGCAATGATGCAGGCTCTGGAGCATAATCTATTAAGACGGTAAAGGGTTTTCTTATTATAAATTCCAATCGACCAGGAACGCCAGGAAAGGTTTCAAGCGCGTGCACCGCATCCGCTGTTGAAATTCCAATCCCGTGCACTGCCGCAATTGCTGATAGCGCGTTATCTACATTGAAAATACCGAGTGCTGGCAAATGACATGTTTCGCCATCAACTACAAAAACACTCCCACCCTCGCGTCGTGATTCAATTGACGTTGGGAAAAATGTCTTTTCAAAACCTCTATTTTCGTTTCCCGATCTCGATGTTGCATAATAATGTTCTGCTTTTGTGCTAAAAAAATTCTGACCTTCTTTATCATCCATATTTATGACTACGCAACGCTCTTGAAGTACATCTTGCTTCTTTGCTCGATCTGATGCCATATAGCGAAAGAGCGTCAGTTTTGCATCCCGATATCGCTCGAAGCTTCCGTGCGATTCAATATGTTCTGGAGTAATATTTAAAAAAACACCCACATCAAATGGTACGCTGACGTGACGGGATTGCACAAGGCCTTGTGAGGAGACTTCGAGTACCGCATGCGTGCAGCCCGCATTAACTGCATCTCGTAAAAATTTCTGTAGCACACCATGCCCCGGCATTGTCATCTTTCGTGCATTCAATTTTTCATGATCGCCTATTCGCTCAGTTGCAGTTGACATCCACGCAACCCGATTGCCCGATACCCGCAAAATATGACCAATCATCTGTACGGTTGTTGATTTGCCGTTTGTCCCTGTTACACCAATTACGGTCAGCTTATTTCCTGGATGACGGTAGTACACAGCAGCCAAGGCAGCAAGCGCATGATGATACATACGTATTGCCCAAATAGGTGATATTTTTCGCAGGAAACATTTTACATTCATATGGCTTTCATACTATACGGCCTCTGCCGAGTTTTGCAACAGCTACAATCTGCCCGTCGCAAATTCATACACAACAAAACTGACTTCTACCAAAATCCCTAAGGAGAAAACGATGCTTGCTGTGGTTAATAGCCACGTCGGCACTGGTTTTTTCGTCAAAGAGGGCTGCGTATTTTCTTTTATCGTGTGAGATCGTCGATACAACTGAAAAATCATAAATCCTTGGGATGCTAAAAAAATAGCTCCAATAATGCTAATCACCAAAACAAAATTTACTAACCCCGCGAGCATAAGCAACAATGGCGGGACAACAACGGATGCTGTGGCCGCAATTTTTTTTATTTTAACATCATACATTAATATATTTCGCGATACCCACCCAAGATTATTATACGCTAATGTAATCGTAATCATGCCGATGATCGCGCCAAGAAGAACGCTTGTACGACCAACAATTGACTCAAGACCAGCGAAAGCTTCTCTACTTGTTTCAGCACCCGTAATGCCCACAATAAATAATGCAAAAAGAAATCCCAATACCGCCACAAGTGCCTTACCTGCAACGAGAAGTTGAATTATTTTTTTTGGACTTTCGCGCATTTGATTCACAATTTCAGGAATAATGCCAGCACCCCAAAACGCAAACATAAGCGAACCATATGGCAAAATATACCCTTCAAATGACGCTGGGGATGCGATAAATTCCGTTACATGCGCATATCCTTTCACGAATAGCGTCCCGAATAAAAATGCCGCCCCAATAAGCATCACGACATCAATCCATTCAATTGTCCGGCCGCCTTTAATAATAATAACCGCTGTTATGACAAAAAAGAAAAGTGAAAATTGTATAGCGGAAAACGGAAGAACGGAACCAAAGGCAAGATACGCAAACTCACCCCAAACAAGCAGATAAGCTAAAAATGTTCCCCAAAAACCAACTACGGTAATCCAGCCAAAAACTTTTTCAGCACGCTTTCCGACATATTGACCAACGTACCCTAAAAAGCGTTCCTTGGAAGGTGTCCGCAATACTATATCTGCAAAAAGAAAATTGACCAAGAAAACTAACCCGGAAACAATAAGCATGAACAATAGAAACACCCAAACCCCAGAGCGACTCATAACATAAGGAAGACTATACAGACCAACGCCGAATACCGTACCGACATACGCCACAAATGGGAAAATAAATTTTACGGATTTTTGCTGTACCACTCCTTTAGTATACCACTCACTAAATGTGTTAAATCTATTTTATAATTTCTGCAAAATCACCCATAGCAAGGCCCGCTGCGTTTGCCTCGTCAGTGTCAATATGAAATGCGAGGGAATTTATTCCTTCTCGTGCACGTACCGCTACATCATGAAAGGTGATCGGTCGAGTCCCTTCTGTGCGAAGTGATATACGGTCACCATGCGCAATACCCAGTCGAGTAGCGTCCTGTGGCGATGCATGCACGTGTCGTTGAGCAATCATTACACCATGTGATAGTCGCACTTCTCCGCGTGTCCCAATAATAGTAATACCACCACCACTATCCTTCAGGGACCCTGAAACTAAAATCGGAGTTTCAGGAATGCCTAATCGAGCCGCATCAGTTTTTGAAAGCTCAACCTGTGTTGCATCGCGCGCAGGGCCGACTACTGCGACATTTTTTATCTCGTCCTTATGCCCACGTAATGTTACGCGTTCAGGCGTGACAAATTGATTTGGCTGCGAAATATCCTTCGCAGAACGTAGTGCTGAGCCGTCACCAAATAATACCTCCCAATCTGATTGAGAAATATGGATGTGCCGCGCCGAGATTTCAATTGGAATTTGTTTTGACATCTTATGCATAATTAAAACCTTCTTTATATATACTAACGTGCAAAAAATTGTTTAATGGGATTAATTGTATTGGCACATCTTGTTTTTCAACTTCTTGCATACGGACAAATTGACTTGGTGACAGCACACGATCGTAATACA
>CAZGDO010000003.1:16923-45345 GCA_964524365.1 uncultured Gammaproteobacteria bacterium
GATCGTAATACATGCCATCGCGCTCTTCAAGAACGCCGATTCCCGCCCAGAATTTTGCAACTGAAGATTTTGTTGTCCCAATTGAAACAACGCTGGGTATGAGCCCGCACGAAATAGAAAACATCGCGGGATTGTTGTCTGAAAAAGCTCGGATCGTCGGAACTTTTACGAGAGCTTCATGAAATAATACGCCCCGTTCAACAAATTTTTCTTTTTCCACTTCTGTTAATCCTGTTAAGTCTTTCACACCATCCCATTTAATATTTAACGCTGATGTGGCTAAGCTTGTTTTTAATTTTTCAGGAGTCATTTTTTCTTTCCATATCGGTTCAATCTCTTGTATTTTTTCATCCAACTCCTTTTGCAGCGCTTCTTCAGATGCATACAATGAGCTATGACGAATTATCTCTATGTCAAAATTCTTTTGCGTATATTTTTTAAATTCCTGTAGTAACGTTAGAAAGGACTGATAATAACTTTCGGTTGAAGATTTTGAAACGTTATCCATCGGCTCAACAAAAACATCGTCGGACATAAACAATAATTTGACGCCAGGCTCATACGCCGCAAGAACAGGGGCTAGATACGCGGCATAATGTGCTATAGCAAAAAACTTTGCCCAGTCCACCCCTGGAGTCGTCGGCATTCTCCATAACTTGTAGCCGCCAAATCGAAAACGAACAAGTAGCGGTAATTTTTTTGGGATACAATATTCGAGCACGCCAATAAGACGTTCACGTGCGATGTCAGATAGTTTCCAGCGTCTAAATTTTTTTCTTGTGAGCTGTGTAAATAAAAAATCTTTCAAATTCTCAGACGCCAACTGCTTTTCATATTCAGTTAGGCTGTACTGCGAACATGTTTGGAGTCTATGTTCTAAATATTCTTGGGCGGTCATAGGATACATTATTGAAAAGATGTGGGCAGGAATTAAACCTGCGTCTCCTGCCTTGCGGGCAAGCACCTGAGCCACTCGGCGACCACATCAAAATAAATTCCTTTTTGTTTTTGTGAGACGATTTATTGTTATTGCCGTCCGCTGCACAATTAGTCCAAAAATTCCATACAGCGGGACAAGCCAGAGTGGTATTCCAAAAAAAACCGTGTTCGCATGAGACCATGCCCCCGCTGACACTGCGCTTAATTCAACGAAAATACCCACCCCCATCGCAATAAAGATAAACAACACATCTTCAGGCTCATGATACACAGATACTACAATGGTAAGTAGGATCACATAAAATAAAAACAAAAAGAGGGTTGTCTGCCAGAATGCAATTGCAAAGAGAAGAGAAATCAAATAGAGCGTACCATCAGGCGCTAAAGAGGATAGTTCATTTTTTATTTTTACGTGATGATGATAATGAATGCGAGCATAACTCAAATTCAAAATTGCGTCGCGTAGCCTCCTGCCAAAAAGAAAACAAAACCCCCAAAAAAATGGCGCCCACAACGCCAGCCCAAACAGCACCGGGCGAGCATACTGCCATGCGTCAAAATGTATCATGATCGCGTCTGAAAGCGATCCCAAAAAAGCACCTAAAAGAAAAAATATAATGTCCTCTTTTGTATGGAAAAATAAAAATCCAGCTGCGGTAACAATAATCCCAGTACTCACAACGATGGTCGCGTGATCCCAAAAGAGTAACATGGAAGACAAAAACACAGCGAACAAGAGTAGGTCAACAACCAGAAGTTCTCGGGCTTTTCGTTCTTCTTTTTTCTTGAATCCAAACATGATTCAATTTTAGCACATGATCAGCAACAGGTGATCTGTTCTAGATGGTGCGGCCTAGTAGAGGAAGTTCGAACCTTTTTCCTGTCTCACCCCTCTAGCTTGGCCTACCAAGAATACAAAGCACATCTTTAGAATACGATACCTACAGATTCTGCATAGAGAGGAAAAGGTACTCCGGCGGGCAACCAATTGTTAATATGTCTGTCGCCACAAATGGCTCTCGTTCAATATGTGTTCCGCAAGTTTCTTTGTACTCCCATGTCGCAACATGCCTAAGTATGATTGAAGCGTGGCATACTCGGGATGTTCGGCAATTCGTTTCAACATGCGCCGCTTCGACACCGTTCGCAAAATGCGATGTCTGGGGAAATGAACCCAGCCCAGAAAGTCGACTCCAGAGGCATACGTCTTGATGAACACTTTTGTCGGATGAAGATGGAGGGTCAGTCGGTTTTCCAGATACTCGGCAAGCTGCGGAACTAAACCTTCAAGCCACTCTCGATCCCGTGACAAAATGACAAAGTCATCAGCATAACGGATATAGTGTACCGCCTTGAGCTTGTGTTTCACGAATTGATCGAATGATGTCATGTAGATGTTCACAAAAAGCTGTAAGGTGAGATTGCCAAGCGGCAAACCGATGCCAGGCTTCCACGAAAAGCTCTGGATGGCTTCCCGAAGTAACGCCATGATTCGCATATCAGGTATATAATCTTCGAGCTGCCTCAACAAAACGTTGTGATCGATATTTGCAAAGAACTTTCTGATGTCGCCTTTCAGCGCCCAGCACGTTTGGGTGTTGTTGCTGCTCGCTTTCCCCGCAAAGAATCTAAATCGTTCCATTGCTCGGTGGGTTCCCTTTTTAAGCTGGCACGAATACGAGTCGGCAATAAAGATGCGCGAGAAGAACGGGTACAAAATGTGATAAATGGCGTGGTGAACCAAGCGATCTCTCACCGTCGCTTTGTGAATGTCTCTCGGCTTGGGGTCTGATATACGGAAATGCGTGTATGCGCCATGACGGTATTCGCCATTTTCAAGGTCGCTATGCAATGATACAATGTTATCAATAAGGAGGCGCTGAAATTGTTGCACGTCCGATTTTGATGATTTTCCGGGCAAGAATCCACGCCATGCTTCAAGCAAGTTTTCAATTGATACTAATTCTTCAAATGTATGAGCCAACTGCGCTTTCATGCTTCTAATGTTACCCCCCCCCCCAAGATTTTTCTGGCGATATTCCTATTGTACAGAAAGTTGCTGCGGCATATAAGGTTTGGCATTCACAGTTACAACATTTCCCCAGACTCTCCCGATACACGCTTGGAGCAAAGATAGACATGCTGTATTGCGAGACGCTGGAGCTGATCTTGCTTGCAGGATATTCAAGCAGGCAAACGAAACTCGTGGTGGTTGAACGAGCATCGACAAAGCTTGATGCCTTGAAATTCTTTTTGCAGACCGCATGGGAATTAAAAGTGATTGATACAAAGAAGTACAGCCTGCTTGCTTCACCCCTTGTTGAAGTTGGAAAAATGCTTGGTGGGTGGAGAAAACAACTGCAATTGAAAACTCCTCTCACCTAATAGGGAGAGGAGCCGAAGACACTTGCAGGCGACGACGAAGCGACAGCGCTGATTCCAATGATTGTCAGTCCAATTCCAATTCAGCTTCACGCCATCCTCGTTGCCATTCACGTACGCCCGATTCAAGTTGCCGTTACGCTTCACAGCAGAGCCGATCCATAATGTACGATATGTCGTCCGTCCCACTGCCCCGTGAATACTCTTGAGGCTGTATTTTATTCGGGAGCATTTACTCCGCTGATATATCGCACCAAGTATATCTTCGTTTCCGAAGCATCGTGAGACACACACTACCCCTGACCGTAGTCGTGGATATTCTGGTCATCTCAACGTACTAGAGTTCGACCGCCTGAAGCCATGGCCACAAGCTGAATCGTTTACTATCCGAAATGAAGGATAGCAAATTTCGTTGCAATAAAAAAGACCCGCCAGTATTTTTGGTTGAAACCAAAGATGTAAGGCGGGTTAAAAGCGAGGGACCAAGGGAACGGAAGCTCCAAGATTCCAAGCGCTCAAGAACTACTTGCAGGCGGCGACGAAGCGACAGCGCCGATCCCAATGACCGTCAGTCCAAGGCCAAGACAGCCCCACGCCAGCCCCGAAGCCATCCACGTACGCCCGAGACAAGAGGCCGCGACGCTTCACAGCAGAGCCGATAAGGCCGATGCGCGGATTTTTTGCCAACTGCTCCGGCGTGTATCGCTTGCGGATGTATGTTTCCACTTCGGCTCTGGAGGTCTGGCGGCAGTTCAACTTGGCTGCCTTTGTCAGCACTTCATCGTCCGTGGGATCGTGGTTGAATTCCAGTTCGCGGAAGCGAACCAGTTTTTTCCCTGTCTCCGTTTCGGGATAGTGAGCAGCGGTGACATTGCCGACGAAAGCGTAGCGACTCTTATCGATTGTCTTCCATTGCGGGTCGTCGTAGTCGACTTCCTCAACGGATGTCTGGCTGATAGCTTCGACGCGTGTGCGGAAAACATCATACAGCGCGTCGCCTAGGTCATCCTGACCGAGAACCAGTTGAACTGGATCAGACTGCAGTTCGCTCTGATGGGCGCGGAGTTCTTTACGTAACTTCGATGAAATCACTTCAACAGCCTTATCAATCTGGCCGTCAGTCATCGTAGATGGGGTCATGATCTGTGTCATGGCGTCATCCTTCCTTTTGTTTTGACAGTACTTTTCGGTACAACCCTTGTAGTTGAGCGCAAAATCTGTCGGTTTGAGAACAGTCCTCTTATGACCTGCATTTGCAGACCGTTTCAGGAGGCTGTTCTCAAGAGGAGTGGTGGCGTGTGCTTGCCCCGCCACAGGCGAGGGCTTGATTTTGCTTAGATTTGAAAAGTGCAGAAATAACAATGCAGACTATCACGAAATAGGCCTCTTGTCAATACTTATGGCGTTGTGGTCTTCGATCCTGAAGCATCCGGATTCTTTCATGCATTCCGGCCTCACGATATTTAAAGCGATCGAGAAACAAGACTTCAACGGGAACCATGAGCGCTGCGCTAAGTCTCAAGGCATTATCCAATTTGGGAACATAGTCGCCCTTCTGCCATTCCCAAATCGTCCGTGGTGCTCGACCTATCGCTCGTGCAAGCGTCTCGACGCTGATCAGACGCCGTATCCTGTACTCCTTGAGATTGTTTGGAAGGATTGGTTCGATTTCTTTCATAGGTGCCTGCAGCATATCGCGATGTCCGAGTGTCGGATAGGGCGGCGATTGATGCTGAAAGTTGCTGACGGCACAGCGCAATCTGTTTTCCAAAGAGAGTTTCGAATGGGGTTTGCAGCAACAAGCTTATCGCAATGACTGCCTCAATGGGTGGATTCTGTTTACCTTGTTCCCATCGCATGACTGATCGAGCCGAACAGTGGAGAAGCACGGCAACCTCCTTCAGGGTGTA
Organism: uncultured Gammaproteobacteria bacterium; assembly: GCA_964524365.1. Lineage (GTDB taxonomy): Bacteria > Patescibacteriota > Patescibacteriia > PEXW01 > CAZGDO01 > CAZGDO01. The sequence goes on from CAZGDO010000003.1 coordinate 22,155, forward strand.
TCCCTGTTGAAGACGAAAGAAGCGAATACGATTAGGGTGACTTCGTGGTATGAGGTCTTCCATATACTTCTGACCTTACAGGATACCTCGCCATGCTGTCACCGAGGAAAAGGTGTTCTCAAGAGCAACCTATTGTGGAAACAGGAAAACAGTTCGAACCGTCACTCGGGGTACTCCGGGCAATACATGCACTATCAAATCACAAAAAGGGCCAGATTAGCTGGGCTTCCATCAGCATTGTGATTTGGACGTGACAGATTTGTCACATGCCCCCGCTAGGAATCGAACCTAGATCCGCGGCTTAGAAGGCCGCTGTTCTATCCATTGAACTACAGGGGCGCATATTCTTTATTAACCACGCGCTGGATTATCCTAACACTGTTTACAGAATTGTAAAATTTTATCTTTTTGGCGTCCACCACATCAATCCATTCAGGAAGCTCGGCATATGTCTTTTCATATTCGTCAAAATTCGCTGTTGAGAGTTCACCAAAAATTTTCTTAACCGCATAATAGATGACTTGGCAGTTTGTCGTCCCTCGATCATGTGGCATGATAAAAAACGACGTCTCACAAGTGATGAGCCCCACGGGCTCGACTCGCAACCCTGTCTCTTCCCAAAATTCGCGGTGTAGTGCATCTAAAATAGTTTCGTGTTTTTCAATGCCACCACCGGGAAAATCATATCCATCCCACTGCTTAGAAAGTAAAATCTTCTTGTCTTCTATAAGCACACCGTAAACGGACGGGCGAAAATACAGCTCCGTTGCGGGCACCTTTTTTTTATTACCGTTGATGTCGTGACACTCGACGACAAAAGAATTTTTTTTACTCATACACGGTTTTTATGTCATCAAAAGCTACGGAAAGTTTTGGAAACTCCCAGTCGATTGCCACGTACAATGCATGTGAGTCTGTACCATTATTCATTGGGCGCTCTGCCTTAATAGGAAAATCAGTTGTTTTTGCGCGCGCTATTTTTACAGCATCCAAATCAAATGCAGTTGCAATTGCTAATGCAAAATCAAAGCGGTTTAGCGTCTCAAGGCCAGTAGCGTTAAACGTGCCAACAATGTCCTTCTCTGCGACACGCAAGATAGCTTCAACCAGATACGGCGCATAGGTTGGATTTGAGATTTGATCATCCACGACCTTCATGTCTTCGCTGGCTTTCATTTTATTATATGTCTGCATAAAAAAATTCTTTCCTTCGGGATGCCAACTAAACACAACACCTGTACGCAGAATACAGTGGTTTGGATACTCGCGGAGTATTTCCTCTCCTTTCACTTTTGACACGCCATAATAATTAAGCGGATGCACAGCATCCTGTTCAGTATACAATCCGTCTGTTTTTTTGCCGTCGTAGACATAGTCGGATGAAATGAAAATCACATGTGGCTTTTGTTTGGCCGCTTTTGCATATGTTTTGATTGTTTGAACGGGATGTACATTATTGGCATCCGTTTCTTCTGTATGATCTTCTGAATAATCCACCCATGTCAGCGCCGCAGTATGCACGATAATATCAGGGGCTGCATGGTCAAGATATCGAGTGAATGCATCGCTATCTGACAAATCCAACACAACATCAACCAACGGATGTGCCGCTCTCCCAATGCCGATGACATCATATTTTTTTTCAGCTTTGCGTCGGAGATAGCTTCCGACCTGACCGGACGAACCGGTAATCAACATTTTTTTCATATGGATTTAAAATTATTTTTTTTACGTGTTCGATCATGAAACGCATGATAGACATCTTTGAGCTGCCGGTTTGTTATGTGTGTATAAATTTGTGTGGTCGTAATAGATGCGTGGCCAAGCAGCGACTGCACGGAACGAATATCGGCTCCGTTCATCAGTAAATCAGTTGCGTATGTATGGCGCAATGTGTGGGGAGTAATCCGTTTAGTTATTCCCGCAAGACGCGCATAAAACTGCACGATCCGCTGGATGGAGCGCGGCGTAAGCGATTCTGCTTCTTTTTGGTCATGCTCATCACTTCTGCCCAAACTAGATGCTCGATCGTGACGTACAAATAATGCGGGGCTAAAGTCGTGACGTTTCTGTAAATACCGAGCGATCCACTGACGAGCGGTGTTTGAAAAAAATACTAAACGAAGTTTTTTCCCTTTTCCACGAACGGTGTGCTCATCCTTCTTTAAATTTAACTTGTCACGACGCAACGCTGCTAATTCTGACACACGCAATCCAGTTGAAAAAAGCGTTTCCAAAATCGCCTTATCACGAATTGCTGCTATATCATCAGATTTTTCTGCGGTTGGCCCTTCTAAAAATCGTTCAAGCTCGTCTTCTTCTAACACTGATACTTGGCGCTCTTCTTGTTTCGCAAGTGTTATTTTTTCAGGAGCGAGCGTCTCAATGTCATTACGGGACAAATACTTTAAAAAAGAACGAAGTGCGATGAGATGGTAATTTTGTGTCGTTTTTTTTAAACCTTCCCCTTTATTGTTGCCTTGTTCATTGAGCCACAAACGAAATTTTTTCACCTTTTCAGACGTAATCTCTTTTGGTGTTGAAATATGCGAAAACTTAGCAAATCGCAATAAATAAAAATTATAATTTGCGCACGTTCGTGGTGATGCGTTTCGTTCAAGCTGCAAATATTCCAAAAAATCCTTTATATACCCTTTTATGCTTTCAGCCATAACATAAGTGTACACTACTTTTTGCGACACTAAAAATTCAGGTATACTAAAAACATGAGAACATTTATCGCGCTTATCCCATCAAAAAAATCGATCAAAACCATTGAGGCGTTTCAGGAAAAAATTCCCTTTAAAAAACGTGATGCGCAAACCCCTTTGGAAAAACTGCATCTCACACTTATTTTCTGTGGAGATATTGATACGGCTCATGTCAAAAATCTTGCACACCTGCTTATGACAATGGAATTAGTCTCGCGATTTTCACTGGAACCCGAACATCTCGCAGTTTTCGGCTACGACCACACGAAGCGGCTTGTTTTGACTTTCAAAAGGACGCCAATTATTGATGCGATCTATATGATCACGATGCACGAAATTTCTCGCTCGAAAATTCCCCTCGACACCTCGCGCCCCTTTGCGCCTCACATATCGCTTGCAAAAATTAATACGCGGCCGAAAGTTTCCGCGGACATTAAACTACCTGACATTGAATTTTCAGAACTTGTCTTGTTTCAAAGCATCCTATCTCGGACTGGTTCGCGTTTTCAGCCAATTGCGAAAATCCAGCTTCAATAATTATAAAAGTGGTTCAGCATTCATCCAGTCGGATAAATCTGATTCAGTAGATACATATCCGCGATAGCTTATAGTATCGCCTTTGTGAATTCCCAAATGCAAATGTTTCCGTTCGCCGTCTGTGTCTTGAGAATAAGGTGCGCCAAGAAAACCTATGGCATTACCCGCTTTAACTGAATCTTCAACCTTAAGCGAAATACTTCCAAGGGCAAAATGACCATAAAGCACCGTAACCTCTTGGCTATCGATAGCGCAGCTTTGAATGAAGACCCCACCGTAGCCGGAGACGCGCTGCTTCATACGGACAACCCCATCGCAGATTGCGCGGACTTCAACATTCATATCTTCTTCTCCGGGCAAAATCTCAAAATCAGTCCCAGTATGATGCCCAGAAAACTTTTCTAGTTTCACTGGCGAGGTTGCAGGTGTGATATAAATACCAAACGGTTTTTTTGTCACACGGTCAGATGCATTGGTAAGTGGAATCCTGCTATCAGGGTGCTCTTGAATATTTGTAGGTAAGGTAGTGTTTGTGTTGGTGTGCTGTATATTTTCTACGGCCTGGTTTGTTTCCTTCGTTTGTATGGACAAGTTTTCAGAAGTGATATCCGGATGATTGCTTATCCAAACAAAAAAAGCGATCCCTATAAATATCGCTGCGCATATAATAAAAAAATTTCTTTGCATATCCATAGTATGTCAAAATTTATGTTGTATGAAAAGAAATAGGGAGGCCCCGCGCTCGAAGCTCTTCTTTCAAAAAAATCAGCATTTTTCAATCCTCGTTCTTTAGCGAAGGTCAACATAAAATTTTTCTATTTGTGTACTTGCGTAAAATCGATTTTATCGTATACTGTAGTTTCCTAAAAATATTTCATTGAACTCTTAAAAACGATATGACAACACACGAAAACTGGACCGAGCGGTTGGCCTATTTTTTTATAAACCGTTACAGAATCTCTATTCTGATATTATTGGCAATTGTTGCTGCAGGCATTTGGGGCATGACAACAAATCAACGACAAGACTTTCCTAAAATTCCCGTCAATATTGTTGTAGTAACAACAATTTACCCTGGCGCATCCCCCGCTGACGTTGAACAAACAGTGCTTATTCCGATTGAACAAGCGGCAAAAAATATAGATGGCGTTTCAAAAGTACACTCTACTGCGGGCAGTAGCTACGGCAGTGTTGTCGTAACACTTGAAAATACAGGAAACATCCCTGAAATATCTTCGAAGCTTGCGGACGAAATAGGAAAACTTGGACTCCCATCAAACGTCGATACTAAAGTTGACACCGTTGATGCTGCTGGTGTTTCACAGGCGCTCGGCATTGTCAGCACAAATGGCATGCCGCTCGACGACTTACTGCAATATGCAAGCACAATAAAAACTCGACTTGAGGCGTCTTCTACGGAACTAAAAAAAATTGAAATTGTTCCCGATAACACCTTCTCAATCGACATTCAACTTGATGCGGCAAAATTTGCAACAAGCGGTGTGACGTTCGATGCGGTAAAAAGTATCGTTCAATCCTATATTATTTCGCTTCCGGGCGGCAGTATTAATATGGAAGACGGTAGCAAGCAATCAATTACGATCTCTGCCGCGACGCAAAGCATCGAGGGTTTGCAAAAACTTCCACTCGGTCGTGTCACCCTGGGTGATATTGCAACTATCAGTCGTGTCCCAGCTGAAGACAATAACGCACACTTTATTGGCTATAAAAACAATGAGGGGTTGTTTGCTCGTGAAGCTGTCTACCTTCTTATATACAAAAAAGATCAGGGAGACATTATTACGCTTTCACATGACATCAGTGCAGAAATCGAACAAATCCAGCAAGACAACATTCTCCCTGATGGCGCAGCAATCGTCTCGGCCTACGACAACGCACCATATGTTGAAGACCAACTTTCAAGTCTTTTACAAAACGGACTCTATGGGTTGATTCTGGTCGCAATCGTTCTGCTCTTCTTTATTGATTTGCGGACATCGATGTTGGTCGCATTAATTATCCCGTTGACCTTTTTAACGACGATTTTTGTGCTTCCAGTTATTGAATTTTCACTCAACATTCTGACGCTCTTTGGCATGATATTCACACTCGGCATTATTGTTGATAATGCGATTGTGATTGCCCAAGGAATGAAACACGAAATCGAACGCGGAAAAACGCGACGCGATGCCGCGCTTATTTCTGTCCGTAAATTTGGACTCGCCGTTACCGCGTCAACACTCACAACTGTATTCGCATTTATTCCGTTTGCATTTTTGGGTGGTATTATTGGTGACTTCCTAAAATTTATTCCGTACACCGTGCTTGTTATGTTGATCTCGTCATACCTCATGGCCATCTGCGTTACACCATTACTCGGCAGTTGGATTCTCAAACAACAAACATATGAGGAACGCCGCCAGGAAAAAATAAAACGATGGGAAAAAATTCTCATTTTTCCCGCACTGATCCATCGCGCACAAAATTTTGTTGATTGGATGTCGCGATCATACGGCACGTTGATGTATTGGGTCTACGAAAAAAAGACGCGCATGATTTTGACTGTATCCGTAACCATTATCATGCTCGTGGTCAGTATTGTCGTGTTCGCACCAAAACTTTCCTTTGAACAGTTCCCGACGACAGACAGCGACACCATGCAGGTAAACTATACATTTCCGGCACAAATGACGCTTGCACGGCAAAAAGAGATTTTGCAACAATCTATGGATCTGCTTGTTGATCTTCCCTACTTCAAAACATTTTATTTCTTCGGCAATTCTGTGTCCGCAAACTTTGAAAAACCAATCGACCGGCCAGACGGAAAAACCATTCATCAAATAAGCGATCAGTTTAACGAAGAGGTCGCCACAATAATTGCTGACGCAGGCGATGGAGTCGATATTGTATCTGCAGGAACATCGTATGGTCCCCCGGAAAGCCAATACAATCTTGAGGTACAATTCTTAGGAAATGATCGGGCTGCTCTTGCACGCGCAACAGATGATTTACAAACATTTCTTGCAAACTACCAAGGTGTTGAAAAAACAAGCAATTCGACAAAGGATCTGCTTGTCCCTGCGGTACAAGTAAAACTTGATGAAACAAGACTTACACAAAATGGCGTGAAGCCGCTTGTTGCCGCAGGAACCGTCAACGCAATCTACGCTCCACAAAAAATTGGTTCTGCAACGTTCCGATCTGATGGGATTAGCGATGATGTTGAAATCACATTTACAGGAATTGGCACGGATTCAATCGATGGGCTTCGTGCTCTTCCGGTTCCATCGGCTCGTGGTGTTGTTCGCCTTGATCAAGTCGCAACTGTTGAAAGCCAAGAAACAACAGTTAATATCCAACGACTTGATTCGCAACGCGTAGCAACTGTCGGGGTTATTCTAACAAAAGGGACTGATGCAGCTACTGTTGATACTGCAATCAAAGAGTACCTCACATCAGAAAAACTCGAATCATATGGACTTGCAAAAAATGGTGTGAGTTACGGCGGAGAATTTGCTGATTTTGGCACGGACTATTCTCGTTTACAAATTGTATTTGTCCTTGCGCTTATTGCGGTTTACTTAACACTTGTCTACCAGTTCAATTCCTTTTGGCAGCCAACGATGATTATGTTTACAATTCCACTCGCACTTATCGGCGTCTTTCCTGGACTCGTCATCGTGCACAGCTCCATTAATATGGTGTCGGGACTTGGCATCGTAGCACTCATTGGTATTGTGGTTAATAACGCGATCGTTTTTATCACCACATACAACCGATATCGTACAGACGAACCAAATGCTTCGCCACGTGACATATTAGTAAAGTCGGGTATGGCACGGCTACAGCCAATCTTTGCAACAACCATTACAACAATCGGCGGTGTTTTGCCAATCACAATATTCGACCCCTTCTGGACGGGACTTGGCACAGCGTTAATTGCTGGTCTTGTATTTTCAACTGTCGGGACTCTGATATTTATTCCGATCTTCATTGAAACCACAAACCGGATTAAAGAATGGCAAATAAACCGAAAAGCGTCTCGGGTAGCATAATAAAAAATAAAAAGGAATTTCTAGTGTGGGAACTCTTTTTTATTTCTTAAGCAAAACTGTACGCCGCGCAATAAACAGCTTGATGAGCTGTTTTTCCGTGTGCTCAAAAAAATGGGGTGACGATCATGGCCACCCCGTGTTTTGCGCGTCTGGATAATCCGTCAGACATGCGGCCTCCAATTCGGAGATCTAACCGCCTTCTGTCGGATCCCATCAAACGCGCCCAGGATACCCTTTTCATGATACTTCTCCCTTCACGATATGGGTGAAAAAACAATCACTTACGTGACAATGGTAAAATAACACTCGAACGTGCTTCTGTAAATAAACCAAAAGGCAATTCTTGACAGAATCAGCGCATTCTGCCACACTAGTCCTGCTTAATCATTAATCTCTGGTACGGCATCCCGGATAGAAGGGTGGCTCCTTTTCTGGACAGATGACCGCGAATGAGAAAGGAATAACCATATGCCATTAGATAAGAAGAAAAAGGATCGTATAATAGCCAAATTCAAGACACACGCAAGCGACACTGGCTCACCGCAAGTCCAGATCGCTATTTTGTCAGAAGAAATCAATGAACTTGCTGACCACTTGAAAACTCACAAAAAAGATTTTTCATCCCGCAGAGGTCTCTTGAAAAAAGTTGGGCTTCGCAGACGGTTATTGAAATATCTAGAAAAAGAAAATCAAAAATCATACATCGAACTCGCGGGAAAACTAAAACTTAAAACCGCAATAAAAACAGATGAAGCATCCTGATCAACGGGTCGGCATTTTTGTCGACGTCGCAAATCTTTATCACTCTGCTAAAAACCTATACGGTGCCCGTGTAAATTTTGCGAAACTCCTCGAAGAAGCGGTCTCAAAACGAAAACTTGTTCGCGCGATGGCATACGCCGTTCGCTCACAGGCCTCGAAAGACGAGGATAAATTTTTTGAAGTTCTTGAAAAACAGGGGTTTGAGCTTCGCATGAAAGATCTACAGGTATTCGCAGGCGGCGCGAAAAAGGGAGATTGGGATATTGGCATGGCAGTTGATATCATCCGCATGTCTTCAAAAATCGACGTTGTGGTTATTGTAACTGGCGACGGCGATTTTATTCCGCTTGTTGAATACGTAAAACATCAGGGTCCGTATGTTGAATTAATGGCATTCGGCGAATCTACATCATCAAAGTTAATTGAGGCGGCTGATGAATTTGTTGACCTCTCTGCAAATAAAAAACAATTCTTGCTCCCCATACGCGAGCGTAAGTTCTTTTCAAATTAATTTTATTTACCGCGCATGTGATCCGCAAACGTACTGTACTCGGACCAATTCGAGTCAGCGGTTTGCCGACCAGTGCGCATAACACAGAAGAATATGAAAGAATATTCAGTTGAGGTTGGCGGAAAACCCCTAATCATCCGCACTGGCGAATATGCACAAAACGCAGCAGCAGCCTGCACCGTGCAATATGGCGAGACAGTTATTCTCGCAACAACAGTCATGTCAAACTCAATCCGAGAAGGCATCGACTATTTCCCGCTCATGGTTGAGTTCGAGGAACGTTTTTATGCTGCAGGAAAAATGAAAGGTTCACGTTTTATCAAACGTGAAGGCCGGCCTTCGGATGAGGCAATCCTGACGGGACGTCTAATTGATCGCGGCCTTCGACCGTTGTTTGACGAACGCCTACGCAATGATGTGCAGGTTGTTATTACCGTGCTTTCGCATGATGGTGAAAATGACGCAGATATACTCAGCATCGTCGGTGCATCATGCGTTCTCGCACTGTCCAACATCCCGTGGAACGGACCACTCTACGGTATTCGCGTCTCTCGACTTAATGATGAATGGGTTATCAACCCAAGTTACGAAGCACGAGAAAAGTCTGATATGGAGCTGTTACTTGAAGGAAAAAACGACCAAGTTATTATGATTGAAACAGAAGGCAAAGAAATCGAAGAAAAAATCGTACTTGATGCAATCGGATTCGCACAAAAACATGGGCGCAAGATTCAGCAACTCATCGAGGATGTGGTCAAAGCCGAAGGACAGGAAAAAATGCCAATTCCTGAAGAAATTCTCGAGCCTGAAGATGAGGCAAAACTTAATGTCGTAAAGACTAAAGTTGAGCAGTTTGCAGAACATCGTATTTCCGAACTGCTTCGTGGCACAAAAAACACCGAACATAAGACAGAACTCCATGCTATTAAAGATGAGCTTGATACTCTTCTAAAAGCAGATAATGAGGTTTCAAAAGAAATGCGGGCACGGGGGGTTGACATGGTTGAAAAATTCTACGAAGAAGGCGCGCGAAAGCTTGTTCTTGAAGACGGAAAACGCGTTGATGGACGTGCGTTGGACGAAATCCGACTACTATCCGCAGCGGTGCACTTAATGCCCCGTCCGCATGGTACTGGTCTCTTTAAGCGCGGGGAAACTCAAGTGATGTCTTTTACAACACTCGGGAGTCCGGGAGACGAACAAGTGCTCGACACAATGGAGCTTTCTGAAAAAAAACGATACATTCATCACTATAACTTTCCAGGATACTCAGTCGGTGAAGCAAAACCAAACCGTGGCACATCGCGTCGAGAAATCGGCCATGGCGCATTAGCTGAGAAAGCATTGATTCCTGTCCTGCCACCGAAGGAAGACTTCCCATACACGATTCGTGTCGTGTCTGAAGTGTTGTCATCAAATGGCTCAACATCACAGGCCTCGATCTGTGGATCAACACTCTCATTAATGGATGCGGGTGTTCCGATTACTGCGCCAGTTGCTGGTATCGCGATGGGATTGATGACTGATCCAATGAATCCAAAAAATTTCCGCGTGTTGACCGACATTCAAGGTGTTGAAGATCATGTTGGTGATATGGATTTTAAAGTTGCGGGTACGAGAAAAGGAATAACTGCTATCCAGCTTGATATTAAATTGAATGGCATCCCATTTGAAGTTTGCGAACAAGCCTTAGCAGGCGCACGCGTTGCCCGAGAAAAAATTCTTGACGTGATGAAAAGTGCGCTTGCAGAACCCAGAAAGGAATTGTCAGAATACGCTCCACGGATTACCACAATCAAAATTGACCCCGAACAGATTAAGGTTGTTATCGGAAAAGGTGGAGACACCATTAATAAAATTATTGATGAGTGTGGTGGACAAGACGTTACAAAAATCGATATTGAACAAGACGGTCTTGTTATGATTACGTCAACAAATGGTGAAATGGGAGAGAAGGCAATAAACTGGGTGAAAGATCTCACTCGTGAAATTACGGTTGGTGAAACTTTTGAGGGACCGGTACAAAAAATCGTTACCGATCAATCGGGAAATGAAATTGGAGCAATTGTACAATTGACGTCATCGAAAGATGGTATGGTCCATATTTCACAATTTTCAAACGAGCGTATCGCGCGAGTTTCAGATGTTGTGAAGGTTGGAGAAACACTTAAAGTTAAAGTAATGGAAGTCGACACCGAACGTGGGCGTATCTCACTTTCGGTGAAGGCGATTGATCCGACATTTGTAAAGCCAGGCGCATCCCCTATGCCCGACCGTGAAAGTCGCGGAGGATTTGGTGGAGGCGACCGCGGGAGACGAGATGGTGGACGACCCCCGTTCCGTTCAAACATCCCACGCCGACGCTACTAAGCTAAACGACGCATGCGCATCTAGTCAAAAGGTGCGCATGTCTTTATACTACAACCAATATGATAATAACAATCAATGGAAAACCAGGAAGCGGAAAAAGTTCAGTTGCCATGCTGTTAAGTGAACGTCTCAATCTAACATATATAGATATTGGCGAATTGCGGCGCGGTGCAGCAAAAGAACGCAACATGACACTTGAAGAATATAATCAATGGGGTGAAACAACAGATGAGACTGATAAAGACGTTGATTCATATCAAAAAAAACTTGGAGAAACACGAGATAATATTGTTATCTCTGGCCGAACATCCTTTTACTTCATTCCGCACTCCATAAAAATATTATTGAATGTCTATACGCACACAGCAGCCGAACGGATATTCAATGACAAAAAATTAAGTCAACGAAATGAGGCAAAAGATATTGCGTCAGTCGAAGCAATTGAAAATGCATTGCGCGAGCGACTACGTTCTGATGCGGTACGATATAAAAAATATTATGATCTTGATGTCTACGATCCGTCACACTACGATCTTGTCCTCGACACCTCAACTATTTCCATAGAAGAGACATTTGATAAAATTATAGAATTCCTGCAATCGAAGGGACTTATCGAAGGAAGGTCTTGACAGCCGATTAGAAGATTTTCTTGACACCCTGTCAAAACTGTGCTATAATGCCCTTGTGAACATTGAAAACTCAATATTTTCACACAATCGCTCTCACAAGAGCAGTTGAAAAGCCTTCTTACTGTTTCCTCAAGAACCTTTTCCCCTGCTCGTCAAAGGCTACCGTAAAGCCTGTTTGAAAAACAAAACAAAAATGGAAAAAAGAAAATAAAAAAGGTGCGAGATACAACGAAAGTTCGTCTCATAACCAGAAGAGCGGTGGAAAATTGTTTTTTCTTTCATTACGGGAGGAAAAAATCTCATATCTCAAGGCCGAGTCATTGTGATCGCCGTTGTGACCATCAAGTGTGATGAGTACAACGGCGATCAGGATGCAGCCTTAAGATAGTAAGGCGCATCTCGCCACATAAACATTTTTATTGGGTGTCAGCATGCGCCTTTTTTTTATTTTCAAAAAAACGTATGCTTAACACTATGAGACAAAATGCTTCTTGTGATAGAGAAAATATCGTTGCAAAAAATTCAGGTGCCCGAACAATTGCCGGATTAGACGAGGTCGGTCGTGGCGCAATAGCTGGTCCCTTGGTTGTTGGATGTTTTGTCCGCAATATCAATACATCGATGCCGCTCGTTGCTGATTCAAAACTGCTGACTCAAAAAAAACGTAATTTGTTAGTTCCAAAAATACTTTCAAGCGCAAACGCTTGGAATTTTGGAATTGTTGATGCACAAGACATTTCTTTGCACGGTATGGCATGGGCGCTCAACGAAGGATTTTCGCGCGCCCTGTTTGGGCTCCAATTTATACCAGACATTATTTTTTATGACGGGACATCACGAGCCATAAATCATCCAGCGGCGTATCCAGTCGTTCGCGGAGATCAAACACATGCGTCAATTGCCGCAGCGTCAATTATTGCGAAAGTTTTTCGTGACCTTTGGATGGATGCGATTGCAGAAGACTACCCAAAATATCTTTTTAATTTACACAAAGGGTATGGAACCGCTCAACACAAACAAGCACTGCTTGCTGAAGGTCCTATAAAAAAAATCCACCGAACGCAATTTGTGCAAACTTTTTTATCATAACTTGCTTGAGCATTTAAAACGCAGTACACTATACATACTATGATTAAATCAGCTTCAGGAAACGCACTCCTTAATCCAGCAAAAATCCTTGCCCAAGCGGATATTGGATTCGGCGAAACCATTGCGGATCTTGGGACTGGTGCGCAAGCGCATTTTACGATGCAAGCCGCGCACGTAGTTGGCGATCGAGGACGCGTGTACGGAGTAGATGTATTGAAATCAATAGTAAAAAATCTTGAATCACAAGCAAAAGCTGCTGGGCTCCACAACATTGTTCCTGTGTGGTCAAATTTAGAAGTCATCGGTGGCGCAAAAGAAATTGCAAACGACTCAGTTGATGCGGCGCTGATTATTAACGTATTATTCCAGGCAGGCGACAAAAAAGAAAATATTTTAAAAGAAGCGCACCGCGTACTAAAACCAAACGGTCGCCTTGTACTTATTGATTGGAAAAAACGGCCATCACCCATGGGGCCACAACTTGGTATGCGTTTTTCGGCTGAAGAAATTACCCCGTCACTTGAAAAAGTTGGGTTCCGCGTCGATCACCATTTCAAACCAGGAGAACACCATTGGGGGCTCATTGCTATTAAACAATAATGAAACATATCCAAGTTGGAAATACGGGTGAGCGTATCGCGCGTAAGTTTTGTATTAGAAAAGGATGGAACATTTTACATACAAATTGGCGCGCTGGTCGTGGAGAGCTTGATATTGTCGCCCAAGATGGCGCCACAACAATTTTTATAGAGGTTAAATCTCGAACGTCCGACACGTTTGGGTATCCAGAAGAAGCACTGACTCCACATAAACAGCAAAGCTTGCGCAAAGTAATTTCTGCGTATTGTGCCCATTTTCGAATCACCCGCTTCCGAGTAGATGTCCTCTGCGTCGAAATCAAAGGGCGAAAAGCGAACGTGCGCCACCTGAAAGACGTTGAGCTCTTGCCAAATAGCCGTTGATAGGATAGAATGCCTACAGGCAGGCTACAAAAGTAGGCTGCTTGATTTTAACTTACTTTTATTATCACATATATGGCAGAAGCTCCAATAGTTACCGCAATTCGTCAAATAAGCGAGGAAAAAAATATACCGCTTGAATCCGTTATATCAACAATTGAAGCAGCACTTGCAGTGGCATATCGCAAAGATTTTGGCGAAAAAAACCAAAATATTAAGGTAACTTTTAAGATGCAGGATGGCACGTCGCAGGTTTTTGACGTAAAAACGGTGGTTCCTGATGCGTTAAAAAAGGAATGGGACAAAATGAAAGCCGAAGAAGAAAAAGCGCGCGCAGACGCAGAAGCAGAAGGTTTGGACTATGCAAAAATAAAGCAAGAGGAAGCTGAGAAAAAACGAAAAGAAGAAGAGGTGCGCGCAGACAAAAAATCAGAGGACAACCAAGAAAAAGAAGTCCGATATGACCCTAAACTTCATCTCTCACTCTCGGAAGCAAAAAAAATCCGAAAGGACGCTAAACTTGAGGAAGAGGTTGTGACCGAACTCTTCCCCCCAGCAAGCTATGGTCGTATGGCAGCACAAACAGCAAAACAAGTTATTATTCAACGACTTCGTGAAGCCGAACGTGAAATGGTGTTTTCTGAATACAAGGGGAAAGAAGGAGAGCTTATAAATGCAACGATTCAACGTGTTGAAGGTCGCCTGATTTTTGTTGACCTCGGACACGCAACCGCCATCATGCCTCCACAAGAACAAATCCGCGATGAGCGCTACACACCAGGCAATCGTATCAAAGTATATATTTTGTCGGTCAACTCCACGCCAAAGGGTCCTGAAATAATTGTATCTCGATCACATCAAGAAATCGTGAGAAAACTCTTTTCACTGGAAGTACCCGAAATTGCAAATGGATCGGTCGAAATAAAAGCAATAGCTCGCGAGGCCGGACACCGCACAAAGATTGCTGTATTTTCATCACAAAAAAATATTGACCCAATTGGTTCATGTGTCGGGCAACGTGGCAGTCGCGTACAAACTGTAATAACGGAACTTGGCGGTGAAAAAATAGACATTATCGAATGGTCAGAAGACTCTGTGCAGTTTATTGTAAATGCACTCTCTCCTGCAAAAATAATTAGTGTAACGTTAAACGAAGAAGAAAAAATAGCCGCAGCTGAAGTGAAGACTGATCAACTCTCTCTTGCAATTGGAAAGCAAGGACAAAATGTCCGTCTGTCCTCAAAACTGACTGGTTGGAAAATAGACATAGTCGGCGAAGAAGGAGCTCCTGTGGCGCCTGAAGCAAATGGACCAGAATCAGGGACTGGTGAAAAAACACAAAATGAGTCGTCTAAAAAAGACGAATCTAAGGAGCAACAGGGCGCAACTGACGAAACAAAAGAAAATGAGCCAACTGAAAAAAAAGAGTTATCAGAAAAAAACCAGCCACAAGCTGACAAACCCAAGGAGAAGAAATCCGAGGAACTGGCAGCAGAGGCTGAATCAGAGAAAAAATAGTTACAAAGAATTATGTATTAAGATTACTAACCCCTACACCTATGTCCATCACGACATTTGCCATTCTTGCGGGAGCACTCGCAATCCTCTATGGCATCGGACTTAGCTACTGGATCCTTAAACGGCCGGCGGGAGACCAGAAAATGCAAGAAATCGCACATGCGATCCAAGAAGGCGCCGGCGCATATTTAAATAGGCAATACCGCACAATCGCGATTATTGCACTCATTTTATTTGTTGTTATCTGGCTTGGCTTAAATAGCCTTGTGACGGCAGTCGGTTTCCTGGTTGGAGCTATTCTGTCCGCGCTCGCCGGATACATCGGCATGAATATTTCTGTCCGCGCAAATGTTCGTACCGCTGAAGCGGCAAAGGACGGACTCGCAAGAGCGTTTCTAGTTGCGACACGCGGTGGGAATGTTACCGGACTCCTTGTTGTTGGACTCGGCCTTATTGGCGTTGCCGGATTTTACGCAATAACAGGAGACATTAAAGCTCTTATAGGGTTAGGCTTTGGTGGAAGTTTAATTTCTGTCTTCGCGCGTCTTGGTGGCGGCATCTACACAAAAGCTGCTGACGTGGGCGCAGACTTAGTTGGAAAAGTCGAGGCAGGCATTCCTGAAGATGATCCGAGAAACCCAGCGGTTATTGCAGACAATGTTGGTGATAACGTCGGTGATGACGCGGGAATGGCAGCTGATTTGTTTGAAACATATGCTGTAACGGCAATTGCGGCTATGCTCTTAGGGCATCTTATTTTCCCTCATTTCGAGCACGCTGTATTGTACGCATTGCTCTTAGGTGGTATATCAATCATCGCTACTATTATTGGAACATTTTTTGTTCGATTATCGAGCGATACAAGCGGTATTATGGGGGGGTTATACAAAGGTCTTATTGCATCCGGCGTCCTTGCGCTCATTGGCTTCTATTTTGCTACGACCAAATTCATGGTTGATAATGGAAAATATGAAGTTATGAATTTGTTTTGGGCGGCAACAATTGGCCTCGTCATCACTTTCTTATTCGTCATTATTACAAACTATTACACCTCAACGAAATACAAACCTGTTCGATCAATAGCTGAAGCATCTACCACGGGACACGGAACAAACATTATTTCCGGACTTGCGTGGGGAATGAAGGCAACAGCGCTACCGGTGCTTGTTATTGCAGCGGGTATCTGGGGAGCATATGAACTAGCTGATCTCTATGGTATTGCAGTTGCAGCTATGAGTATGCTGTCCTTAACCGGTATCATCGTCGCTATCGATGCATACGGACCAATCACGGACAATGCTGGTGGCATTGCAGAAATGGCCAACCTGCCTGAAAATGTTCGAAACGTCACCGATCCACTGGATGCAGTAGGTAATACGACAAAAGCTGTTACAAAAGGATACGCAATCGGATCTGCCGCACTTGCTGCGATTGTGTTATTTGCATCCTATACGCAAGAAATCGTAGATCTGGGGTACACGGTAATCTTTAAACTTGAAGATCCACGCGTGGTCATTGGCTTGTTTATTGGCGGTCTCTTACCATATATATTTGGCGCGCAAGCTATGCAAGCAGTGGGACGCGTTGCTGGACAAGTTGTTGAAGAAGTGAGGCGTCAGTTCCGAGAAATCAAAGGTATTATGGAGGGAACGGCAAAACCTGATTACGCCCGAAGTGTTGACATTGTCACAAAAGGAGCGATTCGCGAAATGATTATCCCAGCGCTTATTCCGGTTGTTGCCCCAGTCTTTGTCGGTTTTATCTTAGGTCCAGAAGCTCTTGGAGGATTATTAATTGGCGCGATCGTCACGGGGATATTTGTAGCGTTATCGATGACAACTGGCGGAGCCGCATGGGACAATGCAAAAAAATATATTGAGGAAGGCAATCACGGTGGAAAAGGATCAGAGGCCCACAAGGCTGCGGTGACTGGCGATACAGTCGGGGACCCATACAAAGATACCGCTGGTCCAGCTATTAATCCGATGATTAAAATCATCAACATCGTAGCGTTATTGATTGTTGCTTTCATCTTGTAATATTACAACCCCATGGATGAGACGATTAAGGATTATCCGGCATTCTATCGAAAATTCATAATGCCAAAATTCAGAAAACGCATATCGTGCGTCACCGGCCTCGGTCGTCTCCCTACCCATGGCCCCTACATCATCGCTGCAAATCATATCGGATCGTTTGATCCACCGATGATTGTGTCAACGGTTAACCAACACACAAAACAGTTGATATATTTTGTCACTGAACAATTTGTTGTTAACATATTAGGCTTGCGACGCGCTGTTGAACGAATGGGGATGATTCCAAAACGCGAACAGCACAGAAACGAATGTCTTGAGTATGCGCGCGAACATCTTGAAAAAGGACGCATAGTCGGAATTTTTGTTGAGGGCATGCGAAATGAATCACCAGCTCTCCTACGAGGAAAAAGCGGTGCGGCACGGCTCGCGCTTTGGTCAAAAGCACCGGTGTACCCCGTTGGATTCAAAGGACCAGGAAACTGGTCAATTAAACAAACCACGCGTCTATGGTTTCGTGGCATGAATCCTCCGGCTGAAATCCATTTTGGAGAACCACTTACCTTCCCCGAATTTTATGATAAAGAAATTACATACGACATGCTCCGTACAATAACCGTTAGAATCATGAAAGCCTTGGAACCACTCTCAGGAAAAATTTATCCCTATTAACCGCCAATCTATATGGACTGGAAAACACTTTCCCATCTTCCGCTTGAGGAACAACGCGGCATACAAAATGAAAAAGTAAAAAAGTTTTTTCAACACAAACTTCCATACGCGCCATATTACCGAGAATTATTTGAAAAAAATCATATTGCATTTGAAGATATCAACAATGTTGACGACCTGCAACGAATTCCATTCACCACAAAACAAGATATAGCCCCAACAGCGGATGACCCAGGAAAAACACGCCAACTTATTTTACAGCCCGATGAAACGCTTATCAAAAAATATGCGACAAAAGCAGAACTTGCAAAAATTCTTGGGATGAAAATTACCGGGCAGGACGTTAAAGCAAAATTGGAATGGGAATACAAACCGATACATATCCATTTCACGACAGGACGCACCGCTTTACCGACCGCATTTGGCTATTCAGCAAGAGATATAATTACACTTAAAGAAGCGGGGAAACGTTTGTTGGATGTCTCGGGAGCAGATAGAAATCAATTTGGCATTAATGCATTCCCATATGCTCCACACCTTGCGTTCTGGCTCGGAGCCTTTGCAATGCAAGAACTAGGGATTACCAGCATTCAAACGGGTGGCGGAAAAATCATGGGAACACGAAAAATTATCGATGCAATTGAAAGTACAAAAGCTGGACTCGCAACGTTCATTCCAGGATACGCGTACCACCTATTTCGTCAGGCGGCCCACGAAAAAAGAGATTTTTCAAAACTACAAACGATTATCTTTGGCGGTGAGCGTGTATCGCCAGGGCTTCGCGAAAAAACAAAGGAACTTTTACGAGAACTTGGCAATTACAATCCAACAATCCTCGCAACCTACGCATTTACAGAAAGTAAGACAGCGTGGATACAATGCAGTGAAGACTCAGGATATCATTTGTATCCGGATATGGAATACTTCGAGGTGATCGACCGAGATGGTAATTGTGTCCCCGAAGGCAACCCTGGCGAGCTCGTAGTCACTTCGCTCGAATGGCGAGGAACGGTCGTCGTACGATACAGAACAGGAGATATGACACAAGGGATTGAATACCGCCCATGTCCGAATTGTGGCAGAACTGTCCCTCGTATTCATCCAGATATTCAACGAACCTCCGAAATCAAAGAATTCCATCTAACAAAAATCAAGGGCGAACTTATTAATTTAAACGAATTCTATCCCCTTCTTTCAAGCCGACATGATATTGAAGAATGGCAAGTTGAAATAAAAAAAGAAAATAATGATCCGTACAGTCTCGATCAACTCGTTATTCATATAGCACCAAAAACGAATGCGACATACGACCAGGTTGCGCAACAAATCCAAAAAATGATACTCGATGAAACTGGCGTGCGAGCAACCATGCATCAAGTACCACTCGATGAGTTACTCACAAATCTGGGCATGGAAACCGAGCTTAAAGAAAAACGAATCATTGATAACCGACCTAAGATATAATTTAATCAGTTTAAACCATCAGATATGCAGATCACCTTCACCCAAGAAAAAGAAAAAGGTACGTGGCAGTTTATTATTGAACACGCTGATCTTGCGTCATATCGCGACGCGGTAATAAAAGAACACCAATCAACCTTATCTATTAAGGGATTTCGACCTGGAAAAATTCCTCGAGACATTATTGAGCAACGTATTGGCGGTCTGAAGCTGACTGAGGAAGCACTTGAAAAAGCTATGCCGGATTTTCTTGACCAAGCCACGAAAGAACACTCAGTTGATGTCTATGGACGGCCTGACATCCAGGTAACAAAAATGACGGAAAGTTCACCAATAGAAATGACCGTAAAATTCATAAAACTCCCACGCGTTACGTTAAAAACATATACGGGATTGAATGTCAAAAAGAAAGAGGTGAAAGCAAGCGAGGAAGACGTTGTGGCGTCATTGGAAGAATTTCGAAATTTAAACGCAAAAGAGACAGACGTTGATCGTGTATCAGCGCTCGGCGACAAGGTAAAAGTTGATTTTGATGCTTTCTTGGATAACATCCCGCTTGAAGGTGGCTCTGCAAAGGATCATTCAATCCATCTGGGGGAAAGTAAACAAATGTATATCCCCGGTTTTGAGGAACAATTCGTCGGCATGAAGTCCGGTGATAGTAAAGATTTTACCCTCACGTTCCCTAAGGACTACGGACGAAAAGATCTTGCAAACCGGAAAGTAAACTTTAAGGCAAAAGTACACAAAGTATTGTCTGTTGAAAAACCTGAACTTACTGATGAGTTGGCTAAAAAATTTGGTGATTTTAAGTCAATTGGCGATCTTCGCGACCGGCTACGAAAAAACCTTGAGGAAGATGCAAAACGCAAAGAAGAAGAGCGCTTTGAGCTCGCGGTTATTCAAAAACTCATTGAAAAAAATAATTTTGAATCAATCCCACAGGAAATGATAGCCGATGAAACTGAGCGTATGATTGCTGAACTTGAATCATCGGTAACCCACCAGGGGGGAAAATTTGATGAATATCTTGCGTCCATCAAAAAATCTAAAGAGGATTTAAAAAAGGATTTTTCGATACGTGCAATTGAACGCATTAAAACAGCGCTTCTCTTACGTGAGGTTGCGGAAAAACACAGCCTTGTCGCAACACAGGACGCTATAAACGAGGTTATTACACGCGAAAAAGAACATCATGCGCAGAACCCAGAAATGGCAAGCCAGATCGATTCACCGCACTACCGACGCCATGTGGCAAATGTGCTCACCTCGCAAAACGTGATACACTATTTGAAGGAACACAACACCCCTTCAAAAAAATAATCATGCGTATCGGTTTGCATGTATCCGCGGCAGGCGGAGCGGACAAAACAATTGAACGAGCAAAAGAGCTCAAATGCGAAACATTTCAGTTCTTTTCACGTTCTCCTCAAGGTGGCCCAGCTCCTGTTCTTACGAAAGAGATAATTAGCCGTTTTCAAACTGGATTAAAAAAAGCTGATCTTGTTGATCCAATTATACATACTCCATACTTCATCAATCTTTGTTCAACAAACGAACGCATTAAGAAAGGTTCAATAAAAATTATCCGTGAAGAACTTGAACGCGCAACAAAATTAGGCGTACCTTTTGTCGTTACCCACTTAGCAGCGAGTAAAGATTTAGACCAAATAACTGCACTACATGAAGTGGCTCGAGGAATAAAAAAAATTCTTACGGGATATAAAGGTAGCGCAACATTACTTTTGGAAAATGCAGCTGGTGCTGGAACTGTCATTGGATCAACTTTTGAAGAACTCGCGGTACTTATGAAGGCAGCCCCGAACAAAAAAAAGGTCGGGGTATGCATTGATACGTGCCATCTCTTTGCGTCAGGATACGATATTCGGGATGCAAAAACAGTGCAAAAAACACTCAAAAAATTTGATCGTATAATAGGTAAAAAATACCTTCGCTATATCCATGCAAATGATTCCAGAACAGGCTTAGGAGAAAAGAAAGATCGCCATGAACATGTTGGCGAAGGATATATTGGTATTGCTGGATTCAAGGCGCTTCTGAGACACCCCATGCTACAAGATATCCCTATTACGCTCGAAACAAATCATGATGGTAAACACATTACCGATCTAAAAAAATTAAAATCATACCGACCATGACTACGAGAATGAAGAAAATCCGGCGCACAATTCTTGTGTCAGGAAAAATCGCACTCCAGCATTTTACAAAATTACGATCAACGAACGTGTACGAAAAGTCACGCTATGAGCGCGTAACAACAGTTGATCGGGCTATCCATAGATTTCTCAAACGGGTTTTGCCAACCATTGTCCCTGTGCCAGTCTTATCCGAAGAAAATAGTTCTGTATGGAAGACCTGTAAATCATATTGGGTTATCGACCCTATCGACGGAACGACAAATTATATCGCACGAATTCCATATTTCTGCATTGGTATTGGGCTTGTTGTTAATGGAAAGATCGAACTCAACGCAGTTTATAACCCTATTTTACAAGAATTGTTTTGGGCAGAACGTGGAAAGGGGGCGTATCTAAATTCAAAAAAACTTCGGGCTGATCATAAATTGCAACTTTCAAAAAGTATTATAGGGATTTCCTATTCACATTCTCAAGCCTCTATACAACGGGCTGGTCGTGTAGGGATGCGGCTACGTAAAACAATTCATAACACCAGACACTCCGGTTCAACGCTATTAACATTTGCATATGTCGCTTCGGGTAGATTGGAAGGCTCTGTTGTATTAGGGCCCATTACCCCATGGGACTCGATTCCAGCGCTGCTGTTAATTCAAGAAGTACATGGACGTATTACGGACTTTTCTGGGCACGATTATTCTATTAATCGCACAAAAAGTGTTATTGCGACAAACGGCGCAGAACATACCCGACTGCAAAAAATTGTAAATAGCACGCGATAATGAAAAACTTTACCACAAAACACGATACACAATCGTTGTCGACCCCAAAACCAACATCACATAAATGGCAAAATGGTTCAGTTTTGGTGATTGGTGGTTCGCATCGATATCACGGAGCACCACTACTTGCGGTTTCCGCTGCCGCGCGCTTTGTAGATATTGTGCATTTTGCTTGCGATGAAAACTATAAAAAAATTTTACCTCGTATGCGCGGCAAACTTTTTGAATTTATTCCGGTTTTCTCTCGCGAGCTCAAGACCTACGTCAATCATGTTGATGTTGTCCTTTTGGGCCCTGGTTTGGAGCTACACGCGAAAAATCAAAAACTTGTTCGGTCTATTCAAAAACAATTTCCCAAAAAACGACTTATTTTTGATGCAGGTGCATTTCGTCTTGCTGACCTGAATGCTTTGCACGATCAATGCATTGTCTCACCAAATCAAAAAGAGTTTTTAGATATTTTTGGAGCCACGCGATCGCCAAAACTGGTAAAAAAATATGCTAAAAAATTCCGTTGCACCATTCTTGCCAAAGGCCCTATAAGCTACATAGCGAGCCCTACAGCTTATGCAGAAAATCACACGGGTAACCAAGGGCTGACGAAAGGCGGGACTGGCGATGTACTCGCGGGTCTTCTTGCCGCTTTTTTTACGAAAAATAATCCTTTTCTTTCAGCAAAAGCTGCGAGCTTTCTGCTGGGCAAAACAGCAGAACAGCTTTGGGAAAGCCGAGGGTACGCATTTTCAGCCACCGATCTTTTGCAGGATATTCCCCTTGTTTTTAGAAAACTTACGCACCCTTGAATGAATCCCTGCTTCTTGCTATTCTGTGAGGGTTCCGTTAGGTTAAGAAGACGAAAGGGCTGATTTTTCAAATCCCGAAGAAGGATTGGGGCCACGTAGCCAAGTGGTAAGGCAGAGGTCTGCAAAACCTTTATTCGGCG
>CAZGDO010000004.1:0-42603 GCA_964524365.1 uncultured Gammaproteobacteria bacterium
TCATCTGGTGAAACGTATGTCGCTTTTTTTACTTCGGGTAGATTTTGAAGGCGCTCAACAAGCGTTTTCGCTTCGCTAAGATTCACGTCTGGCAAAACAGAAATACTAATATCAACCTTATCCTTTACGGATGTTAGCAGTTGCTCACTCACGCTATTCAAGCTAATCACAATACTAACCGAAAAAAGAGCTAAGACAAGAATGGTTACGGTCATCACGGTTAGCCAAATATTCCTATAAATATTCTGGAGCGCAAATTTAACTGTTCTAAAAAAATGAAACATATTTATAAAATATATCTTCCCGTCTTCTGATCAGAAATAATTTTTCCGTCTTGTATTGTAATAACTCGACGTTTTAGTTTATTCACAATTTCTCTGTTATGGGTGACTAAAACCACTGTTGTTCCAAGATCATTAATCTTTCTAAGTAAAGAGATAATCTCTTCCGCGTTAATGGAATCTAAATTCCCCGTTGGCTCATCAGCCAAAAGAATTTTTGGTCGATGAACTAACGACCGTGCAATAACCGCGCGCTGCTGCTCACCACCTGAAACCTCATTCGGAAAGCGCTGTTGTTTATTTTCAAGTCCAACAATCTTAAGAACCTGTGGAACAATTTTCTTAATTACTTGTCGAGGTTCGCCCGCAACCTCAAGCGCGAACGCGACATTTTCGCCGAGAGTTTTTTTTGGGAGTAACTTAAAATCCTGAAACACCACGCCGATTTGCCGTCGCAATAGTGGGATATCGGCATTTTTGATATGTGTAATATCCCATCCACCAATGATTATCTGACCTTCTGAAGGTTTTTCTTCTGCAATAATTAAACGAGCGATAGTAGTTTTACCTGTTCCTGATTGTCCGACAATCGAAACAAAATCACCGGCTTCAATGGACATGGTTATATCTGAAAGCGCCTGAACGCCATTTCGATAAAACTTATCTACCTCCTTGAACTCAATCATGTGAGTCGTCTATATAATAAATTACTTAAAGCCTGCGTTTAACGCGCTATCCATATCGGCATACCGCCACGCGTCCGATGGACTTCCTAGTGTCACGGCGATAACATTTTTATTTGTTGTTTTACCCTTAACCTGAGCTACAAGACACCAATGTGCTTCGCCAGTGTAGCCTGTTTTTGTCCCAGTCAACTGCCACCCTGAATTTATCATCTTATTCAGCGTTCTAATGGTATGTGGCTCATTGCGGCCCGCTGTATTAAAGGAATACGCGCTCATGAGCGTTGCCTCACGGATTTTATCTTTCTGAAAGGCAATCTGAGCAAGTCTTACATAATCTGATGCTGAGCCAACGTTTTTTACATCTAACCCAGTAGGTTCATAAAATGATAATGTCGAAAGGCCAAGTGATTGTGCTTTTGCGTTCATTGCGTCACGAAACTCCGGAACGCTGAGCCCCGTGCTTTTTCGTAACATCTTTGCGGCGTTATTTGCGCTCCCTATAAGCATCGTATACCAAAGGTCGCGAACGTTTACTTTGTCGCCATATTGAATATAGAGTTTTGCTCCGTCAGCATTGTCATCTGGTTCATACGTCACGAGTTTCCCCCAATCGGGATTTTTATCAAGGACAACCAACGCGGTCATTAATTTTGTTAAACTTGCTAGCGGGTATGGCTTGTCGGCATTTTTCGCGCTTACAATATCGCCTGTGTCGATATTCATGCTTGCATACGCAATCGCACGGATTGAAGAATCAACATTTTTATTTCCAACTAATGGTTTTGCTGAAATGGCTGGAGCTTGTACCGCTGGCGCTGGCGCGCTCTCTTGCCGAGTCACTGTTGCGCCAAGCACTTGCCCTGACATAAGTGCATCTACTGCCCAAATACCTACCCGTGCGACTCCCTGACCAGGTGAGGCAATCTGATTAAATGCATCATGACTTAAATCAACAACACGTCCAGGAACATACGGCCCTCGTGAAACTACCGTTACAATAATTGATTTCGCATTATCGAGATTTGTCACTCGTAAATGAGAGCCAATCGGGTAGCCGTTATGCGCAGCAACCATATCCCTTCTATCAGGAAACCAACTTGCAATTCCCTCTTCAACATCTTGAGCTTCAAACGCGGCATAAATGCCTGGCTCCTTAAAGGTAGCAACCGCCCACATATGAAGATCATCAACCTGGTTGCGGATGCGATCCCATGTCTGCGCTTTTGGATTCCAGCGTCGCAACCAAATTCGATTATACCTACCCGGCCGATTTACTGCGATGCGAAGTAAAAATTCCTGACTCATTTGATCGACATTCGCATCATGATGAATTTCAATAATGGGACCAACGTGAAGTTCATTTTTTTTCACATGCTCAACACCGCTAGGGAGCAAATCAATCGAATCGACCCGAAGTTTAAAATCTGAATCAGAGATATTTGCCGGGATAGCCATCATGACTTCCCTGTTTTGCAATGTGACTGTATACCCGCGTTGAATGGTCTGGTCGCTTATTCTACTTTCAAAGGAGTCAATAATCCAATGGCCTGAGAGCTTCCAGTCGTCGGCTAAAGCGTTTTGTGGCAGTGCTACCACCAAAAGTGGAATTATAAAGGCAAAAGCCGTTAAAATTAATTTTGGTCTTGTCATTCTCATAAAAATCCTTTACGTTTCTAGTTACGAGCGAGCGTGATATGATAATTTTGAAACGCTAGTATAGCATATTTAGCCTTTTTGCGGGTATAGTATAGCGGTAGTACGTGACCTTCCCAAGGTCGAAGTACGGGTTCGACTCCCGTTACCCGCTCCATTCGCCGGGATAGCTCAGTTGGTAGAGCAATGCTTTCGTAAAGCAGAGGTCGGAGGTTCGACTCCTCTTCCCGGCTCCAGGCAAGTTTATTTTGTTAAAAAAGAAGGTGCAAAAATACTAGAATTACTAGTGAGTGCATCATACAACTCATCAAGAGTAACTGTTTGCGCACCTAGAGAACTCCGATAGCAAAATCCTTGGCTTGTCACTTGATGGCAGGTGGCGTCCCATGAAAGGCTCGGGTCAAAAACAGCGACTCGACTTGCTTGCAATTCAGAGTCTACCCATAAATCAGCGGTTATTTTTAAAACCTCAATCTTTTGAACTTTTATAAATTCATTCGTGGCATTTTCTGCTACCGGTAAACGTTCCACAACTTTGAAAATGGAGTAGGAGTTTGCGTCTTCCATAACTTGAGACACTTCGCCAACGGGCAGATTTGCAACCGAAGCAAAGTCACCAAAAAAAGCACTAGCCTGGATGTATCCTAAATCAAAAAATTTCACGGTAGCTTTGGTATAAGTTTTTTCGTCAGAAAATAGCCTTGGATTTGCAGAAACCTGTATTTGAATTTTTTCTGCGGTGGTCTTCTGTTGTTGTATAAGCATGGAATCTTGTAACAAATTTTCTGTAAGTGCCGCTTTTTCTAGATATGGTTTGATAATATCTTGTTTGATATGTTCTGGGCTTAACCCTAAAACAAGTTCTGAAACAAGTTGCGCATCACGTGAATCTGATTGCGCGCCAAATAAATTAACAAACGCTTGTTCTACTACGGAGTCTGAAACATGCGAAGAATATTTCTTTTTTGCCTGTTCAACCATTACGCTTCTAAAAATTTTATTCAGCACAAGCGCGTCAACAGACAATGAATCACTAGGGACTGAAAGTCCTTTTTGTGCGTACGCTAATAACATATCACGCTCTGACTGTAATTGATTGTATGTAACTACATGAATACCTACTACGGCAACTGGATAATGGATTTTTTTTGCTAGCCAAGATGCTGAAGTGTGTAGTTTAGAATTAAAATACAAACCTGATTGCAGAAATACAATCAGTAAAAGCAATGCAATGACAATAAAAAAAGGAATTGTCTTTCGCCAAAAATGTTCTTTTCTTCTTTTTGGTACTTTCACTTCCGAACCTTGAGTTGACGTACTCTTTTTAAAATTTTGTTTATTCTTTATTTTCTTCTGTATTAGTAAAGACTCCTTTTTGTTTGCGGTTTTTTGCACTTTTACTTTAGGAGTCACGCTAGGTATGAAAGCGATCTTCTGTTCCTGTGCGAGTATAATTTGATTTGTTGAACCAAGTGCTTGTAAAACAATCTCTCGCTTGTCTTCTTCTACTTTTTTAACTTGTTCAATCTTTTTTGTTTCCTTAGCTTTGCGAGGCATAGAATTAGGAATTATGTACACCAAAAAAATAAGACCACCATTTTTCTGCGTTTGTGTGTGTGTTGTTGTTGCTTATAGCGCTAGAGCTGGTCTGAACTACGAGAGATCGGCTACCATCGGTTGTAGCTTCTGGAAGCAATACAACGGTTTCACCCGGTTTTTGAACGTCCAATTTGCTACGTGCTTGCTTTTCCTGATAATTTTCTGAGGTCATTTCTTTTAAAACTTGTGCAAGCTCAATGTTCTGTTGTTTTAAATGATCAATTTGCTGCTGTAAACGAGTAACTTCAGACTGGACGTCTTGGCGTCTAATAATTTCTTTTCCAATAACAACAACCAAAAAAATAACGACACACACCTCGACGACAATGAGTGTTCTTGATTCGAGGATTCTCGAAAAAAATGTTTTCTTCATGAAAATTCTTTGTTTATGAAGTATGCATATTATACCGAAAAAGAACCAATGACGCAACTACAAATCATCTGATTCGGGCTTGACACCATGCGCCTTACCACTCTGCTCTATAATTTTGCTAATATCGTCGGGATAGTACCCCTTTTGCGCAAGAAATGCATAAAGTTTTTGAAATAACACATAACCAGCTTTCTTACCTGTTCCCAACTTTTTGCGTAATTCATCTTTTTTACGTCTTGTTTCGCGAATAATACTTACAAAATCCTGACTAAATCCGCTTTGTGAAAATTCAGCCATAACAAGCTCAATAGTTTCCTTGGGGATTAAACGACAATATAATTTCTGCCGAATGCGCTCCGGACCATCTTTTTTATTTTTTAACTGACGAAGAACATCACGCGCGTATGATTCATCATTAATAACACCTTCTAGTTTTAAGTCATTTATAACCTGTTGAACATTGCTTCCGATATATCCAGCATAGCGAGCTGTGGAGGGATACCGTTTTCGAAGATCAGTAACTTTTTTAAATAACTTGCGTTCTGAAAACCCTTGCCGCGAAAGGTAGTCAATAATTTTTTCACGGATATGCGAGTATGTCTCTTGATTCATATCACAAAACATCTTTACCTCGTACTTCATCAAGAGTTGCGAATCCGTCACGTTTCAATAGCGCAGAAAGCCCCAAAACTATAGTACGTATTGTTGATGGTCCTCCATATATAAATCCTGTTATCAATTGGAGTAAAGACGCACCCGCTCGAATTTTTGCATACGCATCTTCGGCAGAATAAATTCCCCCGCAGCCTATAATGAAAAGTTTTCCGTTAGTTTTCTTATAAACTTCCTTAATTAATTGCAGCGACGCTTGCTGGACGGCCATACCAGAAATACCGCCTTTCCAAGACAGGCTGTGTTCTTCAGGATACGGCAAAAATGTGTGCGCACGAGACAAATCTTTAAATAAATTGCTTATTATTATTCCATCGACTTTATATAGATCAATTAGCCGCAGAATAGTGTCTAGGTGTTCGCCTTGAATATCGGGTCCAATTTTTATAAATAGTTTCTTCTGTACATTTAATTCTTTTCGAAGCATGACAATTTTTTTGAGTAACTCTTCAAGTGCTTGCGGATCTGAAAATGGAGTGCCATCTTTAGTGTTTGGACAACTTAAATTAAGCGTGTCATAGACGCCGAGGTTGCGGAACGTTTTATAAACGTATGCATAATCTTCAATTGCTGTTTGCCCCACACAAGTTGGCGAATTTGTCTTTGCCATAGAAATGCCAAACGGAAACTGTGTGCGAAGTCCAGACATCCGTTTATACACTCTATCTGCCCCTTCGCCTTTTAATCCATAATTTACTACGAGGGATTGATTTTTTAAAAGCCTGCGGAGTCTGGGTTTTTCGTTTCCTTTGTAAGGCTTGCCGGTAATGGATCCGATTTCTTCAAAAGCAAATCCAAATTGTTCCGTGAAATGGACGTATTTTGCATCTTTATCAAAACCAGCAGAAAGGCCTATTGGATGAGGCAAATCAACCCCAAACGCATGAACACTCAGATTTGCCGGTGAAACTCGAAAATATGACCTAAGTAATTTTGAAAGTATGGGAACTCGGGCAACTAACTCTCCGCCTCCAGCGACAAGAGTGTGGATTGTTTCTGGGTCTATTTTGAATAAAAGCGGTCGAATTATTTTTGAATAAATCATATAATTATTAATAATCATACAGGATGTGGCTAAAAGCTTCCAGGATGTAGATTGACTACATCTTCAAAAGCGATACACTAAAAGTAGAGTAATGCATATGACCAAAAAACTTCAACTTATTATTGCGTGCTTCGCTGGACTCATCATCATTTTTTTCATTGGACGTACTTTAGTGCAAAACGATGTAGGTGAGCAAACAGAAGACTCCTACATAAAAAATACAAACGGCATACTGCACACTGTCGCGCTTGATGACATTCTTTCAGGTGGTCCGGAAGAAAACGATATCTCCCCTCTCACTAACCCTCAATTTATTTCGATCGAAGCTGGCAATACAATACTTAGTGACACAGATTTGGGGGTAAGTTTTGAATATGGTGGAGTTAAACGTTTTTATCCGCTTCGCATACTTGGTTGGCACCAGGTGGTAAATGATACCTTAGCAGATCTACACATCTGCGTTACGTATTCACCTCTAACAAACTCAGCCGCGATTTTTCGTTCTTATGTAGATGGACAGCAAACATTTTTTACAAATAGCGGGAAACTCTGGGATTCAAATATTGTTCTTATTGATAATAAAACGCGCTCAGAATGGTCTCAAATAAAAGCAGAAGCAATTGTGGGACCGCAAAGTGGGGAGATACTTGAGATGCTACCCACCTCAATGACAACTTTTGGCCAATGGAAAACTGAACATTTAGACGGAGAAATACTTGAAAACCCAAAAGACTCATTATATGACTACACGCGTGATCCGAACCAAGCATACTACGAATCCGACGTTTTATATTTCCCTACTCTAAAAGAAGATACTCGTCTTTCTGCAAAAGCAACAATTCTTGGAGTAAAAATAGGCGATAGCGCAAAAGCATACCCGATAGAAGCCATAGAAGAAAAGGACTCAATATCAGACTCAATAAACGGAACAAAGATAACAATATCACATGCTTCAGATGGCGTAATTCACGTAGCGACGTCATCTAACAACGAAACAACTGAATTCCCTGCGATGCAAATATATTGGTTTGCGTGGGTGGGCGCGTATCCTGATACTTTGTTGTATACTAACTAATATGGATTTCAATCTCATACTCCCAGGATTTATTGCTGGTCTTCTAACATTTTTTGCTCCATGCACCTTACCACTTATCCCGGTCTATCTTGGGATTATTGGCGGATCCGCCATGGAAGAGCTAAAAACTCCTGGTAAAGAAACAGAGGCTAGAAAAAAAATATTTCTCAATGGTATTTTTTTTGTGCTCGGGTTTACGCTTATTTTTGTCGCCCTTGGAGTGTTGTTTGGCCTAATTGGTTCGGCGTTTTCTCAGCATCGCGCATTACTTTCAAGGATTGGCGGTGTGTTTGTTATTTTTTTTGGATTATTTATGGTCGGAATTTTAAAAATTCCTATACTTGAACAAACGAGACGAATTGCGCTACCTCGTATTTTTAAAATTGGACATCCCCTTAATTCAGCTATCATCGGTTTATCTTTCGGGCTCGGATGGACACCCTGTATAGGCCCAGTGTTGGGATCAATACTTTTTCTCGCATCAACTACATCTACGGCAATTCAAGGTGGTATATTGTTGTTAATCTTTTCTTTTGGGCTTTCAGTCCCCTTTTTAGGATTAGCGCTCGCAGTTAGTCATGCTACGCGCTTAGTCAAGAAACTAACGGGAGTGATGAAATGGATATCTCTTGTCGGTGGAGCATTCCTTATTTTTCTTGGAGTACTCTTGCTTACAGACTCACTAAGTATTTGGGTTACGTGGTTTTTTAAAATTTTCGGATTTATAAATTTTGATAATATTTTAAAATACCTTTAAAAACAGTTGACAAAAAAGTATAGTCATCTATACTTGAAGTGAAAAAGTTCATTGATAAACTACATGCACACGCGTGGAAGTGGATATTTTATTTTTTAACCCCCACTTCTATGTCGTATCATATAGAAGTGGTCTTGTTTGGCGCGCTATTACTCCTATTTTCTCTTCGGCGCAAACGAAGACCACATAAACAGCGTGGCGGAACACTCGTGTTCATGGCCATACTCATAGAATTTCTACTCATCACAGTAGGAATTGCAGCGCTCTTTTCTGGACTCTTCTTGGATGTCAATATAGATATTAATATTGCTGACATCCTTTCCAAATATACCCCCCTCTTCCACTAGGTCGAGGGGGTTTCTTTTCGCAAAATTTCTATTGCGTTTCGCGCCATCTTCGCGTGACGATTTTCATCTTCAATAACCGCCTGAAGCGTTTCCTTATCTTTGTTATCAGACACGTAGGGAACTAATTTCTGATACAACAACGAAGCCTGTCGTTCAAGGTCTGCAAGCTCTTCAAATCGCCGTATTAATTCTTCAATGTGTTCGGACATTAATATTTGTTATAGAATCATCTTTCATTTTTGTAAGTAGTAAAACAACGTCGTCTCGGGATTTTTTTGATATTGATCCGAGCTCTTTCATTTCAAAAATATCATTGGCAAGCACTTCGATAATGCTTTCCTCAAAATCTATACCTCCTCTAATTTGATCTTTAGTTTCCTCCATATATAGAGTATAGCGTTTTTGCGTCTTTTTTGCGCAATATAGGCAGATTATGTGGTACTCGAGTACAGTATTTTTTTTATCCGTTTTTAGATGTATACTGTTATCATGGTGGAAAAATATAAAATGAGACTAAACCCAAAAAAGCGTTATTTACAAATAGCGCTAAACAGCACCCTTCATGAGGCGCAAAAAATCATTGCGCAACTTCCTAAAAGCGACCGAATTATTGTCGAGGCCGGCACCCCGCTTATTAAAAGATATGGCGAGGAGGGGATACGAAAAATATATCAGTGGTATCAGGCACACCTTTCGGGTATCCCTGTTTTGGCGCGCTCATCAGCTACACCTTTTGGTATGACAGGCTTGATCCCATTTTTAATTGAACAAGCTCAAAAGCAAAAGGCTGCGACATCACCGTCGCAATTAAAAGCAAATATACCCATACATCCATACGTCGTTGCGGACCTTAAAATGATGGATCGAGGAGAAACAGAAGTGCAGATTGCTCAGCGAGCCGGAGCAAGTGCCGCTGTCGCGCTTGGTTCAGCGCCCGTAGAATCATTAAACGCGTTTATTGAATCGTGCCACGCAAATCAACTAGATTCTATGATTGATATGATGAATATTGAATATCCGCTAGCAGTTATTAATCAATTAAAAATTAAGCCTGATGTCATTATTTTACACAGAGGCGTGGATGAAGAGCGTTTAAATAAAGAAAAACAAATTCCTCTGTACGAAATTCGTCGAATCAAATCACAATATCCTATAATGATTTCTATTGCGGGCGGCGACACAGTGCGTGAGGCGCAACGGGCAATATTTAACGATGCTGATATCGTGGTTGTTTGGAAATCTTTTTTCCAAAATTCAAACGATACAGTAGAGCTCGCTAAAAAATTTCTCGCGGAAATAAAGTAGCCTACTTATTATTTTTTGCAAGACCCGCTAGCCCTCTTAGCCCCTCAGTTACTTCAAGTGGTAGCGCGAAAATAACCGTCTTCGAAGGATCTGGGTTAATTTTTTCAATTGTTTGCAGTGTGCGAATTGAAATACCTCCTGCGACAGAACTTAAGACCCCAGCAGCTTTCGCTAGCTTTTCAGAGGCAGAATATTCACCCTCAGCACGAATAATGACAGCTCGACGTTCTCGTTCGGATTCTGCCTGTTTTGCCATAACACGCTTCATGTCAGCGGGAAGCTCAATATCCTGAATTTTTATTGTCCCGACTTCAATCCCCCATGGATCTGTTGCAACGTCTACTATTTGCTTAATATCTTCAGCAATTTTGTCTCGCTCTGAAAGCAGTGTATCTAGTTCTACGCCTCCAATGACATCTCGCAGTGTGGCCTGTGCATACAATGCTACAGCGTGTTTAAAATTCTGAATTTCTAGAACAGCACGCTCTGCGCTATTTACTCGAAAATACACAACTGCATTTATTCCGACCGTAACATTATCTTTTGTAATCACCTCTTGTTGCGGGATGTCGACTGTCGCAATACGCAGATCGACTTTAATTATCCGCTGGACAACTGGAAACACCCATGTAAGCCCAGGGGTCCTTGTGGTCGTGTATTTTCCTAAGGTTAAAACAACGCCACGTTCATATTGATCAATTGTGCGCAATCCTGAAAGTATGAGGAAAAAGCCGAAAATGAGCAGTATGGGCAGAAAAATAATCATATTGATATCATCTAATTATAAAACTATTGCTTTAATCATACCAAATAATTGTATGAAATGCAATCTACGCTGTGAAAGGTATTTTTGTCGTTCTTTTTCTGGGAACTTTTCTATCGCGTACCGAAGCATGGTCCGAGGCATAACGTAAGCATACGCATCAAGAAATACTTTTTCTGCCTTTTTATCTCTATTTCCGACTTCACGAAGCATCCAGCCAACTGCCTTGTGAATCAAGTCATGTTCGTCGCGCAACAGGATCTTTGCAATTTTTAGTGTATCAGAAAATTGTCCCTGACGAATAAACGCGTAGGTTGAAATGATGGCTATACGTTTTTCCCATAGATTGTTACTTTGCGCAAAAACATATAATTGCTTACGTGGACGTTCGAGCAAAAACTGTCCTATGATTATATGAGCCGTAACATCAACAAGATCCCAATTATTAATATTATGAGTATTTTTTATATATAAGCTATAAATGTCATTTTTTTGCGCTGTAGCCGCTTTCGAAAATTGTAATGTTAAAATTATTAAGCCTACCATTCTCTGCTCATGGTATGAACTATCTAGAAGCTTCTGAATTTCACGCAAAGAAAGATCTTGATATTTTTTTGCGATGCTGCGTTGTTCTGATATCGTCAGTCCGAGGAATTTATCGCCTTCCCCGTACTCCCCTTTTCCAGTTTTAAAAAAATAAAGCGAGTGCTGCGCTCGTTTTTTACTGCCAAAAGTTTTAATTTCGTTTTTTACTTTCACTGCTGTCATGGATGTAGTATAGCAAAAAAAGAAGCCGGGAGAGTGGTCGACCGACTTCTGGGGACAAAAGACATGTAACAACCTATAACGCAAAAGAAGATGATATCGAACGTCGCAAGGGTTTATGGAATTGCGCACTATCGCGAAAAAGTACTTACGAAACCCTTTAGGCAAGATGTTAACTCTCCCGACTTAATGAACATTGTACCCTATGAAAGCGGTACAACAATATTGTGAGCTGCTTTAAAAATACTGTCAAACAGCGCATGGGGTATGGTGTATTTGTGATTATAACACCTTTAAACCTTATGTAATGTCACAGAAACAATCTCAGGTCGATTGCCGGTTCGAATCGGAGGCCCCCAAGTACCTACACCACTCGACGTATAATGATGAAAATCTCCATCAGTCACAAGTCCATATTCATATTGTTTGTATATCCCTCGGGCGACCCATTCGAAAGGGAATAACTGGCCCCTGTGCGTATGACCACTCAAAACCAACGAAACGTTAGCTTGCTTTGCCGCTTCAATATCAATGGGTTCATGCCAAAGCAAAATACTCGGCAACGCTGGATTAATACGGGACACAAAATCTCCAATAACACGTTTTTTCCCGAATTCAGGATAGTCGGCTCCGGCGATCTGTAAACCATTAACCAAAAGAACTTCATTACGAAGCAATGTTGCTTTTGTTTTGTGAATTAACGGTTCGACTTTGGAAAAATCCATGTATGTTTCATGGTTGCCCTTAATATAAAAAATGCCGAGCGGTGCTTTAATGCTGTTAATATCGTCAACAATATACCTAAAATCTCCTCCCATGCCATCAAACAAATCGCCCGTGATAAAAACTGCCGCGGGGTTTTGCATTTCAATAAATGAAATGAGTTTATGAAAAAAACGTTCCCCATGAATATGCCCTAAATGCACATCAGAAATTTGGACAATTCGTTTACCTTCCCATGTGTGTGGTAAATTTCGTATTCCTATTTCTATAAACTCTACGCGTAACGTATACGCGCTCCATAACCCATGAGCTGTGTACGCAATTGCTACGACAAGAAAAATTGTTGCTAAGATGCTGTGTGAAACATAGCCACTAAAATATTCAATTAACCCAAACACAAGTAATGTTACAGCTGCCGCCATGGCAACATATAAAATAAGTCCAAGCCACATTGCGGTTGCGGCATAAAATATTCGAGTTACGAGGTTATCTGACCAACGCGCAATCACAGAAGCTAAAATGTAACCGATTGAAAAAATTCCAAAGACAACTGCTAAAATTACTCGAAATTGCGAGGCATATAAATCATACGAGTCTATAAAAAAATAATAAAGCAGGTAATGCCCACCAATAAGCAAGATAAGCGCTAAAGCAAAAAATACGATTATAAAAAGAATGGTTTTAATCTGCATTTTTTTATTTTTATAACTGGCATGGAATAAATTCTTT
This sequence comes from uncultured Gammaproteobacteria bacterium, assembly GCA_964524365.1. Taxonomy (GTDB): domain Bacteria; phylum Patescibacteriota; class Patescibacteriia; order PEXW01; family CAZGDO01; genus CAZGDO01. Next base: position 12,774 of record CAZGDO010000004.1, read on the forward strand.
TTTCGCTAGTCGAGCAACTTCTCGCATTATTTGATTATGCACGTTGTGAATATAGTTTTTCCCTAGCTCTGCCGTCTGTTGCTTCACAAAATACATGGGTTTGCCAAAGTATAGCTGCATTCGTCCGGTAAGAATCTCTGAATATTTTTTAAATGAAGTTGCGGGTGCAGATGAAACACGCCGAATGCCCGCGGGAATCACGGTGCAACCGCTTAAGATGGCGAGTCGCGCTGCTCCGGTTTTCGTGTCAATTATTTTATCAGAAAAATTAACCGTGCCTTCGGGATAAATAAGAACAATCTCCCCCAGGTCAAGTTGCCGAAGCGCAGCATCAATTGTTTTTGAACGGTCTCGTGAAAGCGGAATAGTACCTATCCATCTTTTTAAAATTGGGATTCGAAGCGTCTTCCACTTTGCTATCGCATGGATTTTTCTGTGTGTATGCAACGCGATTGCTGTGACCATCAAAATAGGGTCTTGATAACCCACATGATTTGCAACAATTAAAAAAGATCCTGAATCGGGAATATATTCTAATCCTTCTATCACAACAAGTCTACGTTTTAATAATGGTCCCAGAATATTCCGAGACAGCGGATATGCCATGAAATTTGATGGAATTAGACCGGTCGCAGCGTTCCAGCCCACACCTGCCAAGCGAGCAAAGATTTAGCAATAAGACTTAAAATGATATATGCCCGCTCGCCATACAGATAGTTACGCCATTTACCAGCTTTTTTGTATTGCAAAACCATGTTTATGGCAAACGAATTGAAGAACAAGAAAATGGAAAAGTAAATCCAATATACAAACGTCGGTGCTTTAAAATCACCCTCGCCTGCATTGAACAAATAAAGCGCAACAACAACCCAAGGGATAAACCCTGCAATTGAACCAAACAAAAAAGATGTCCAATTTGTTTTTTCAGTTGTTTGATTATGAAGCTCCATCATCCAACCAAAAAGTATCATCATGGCATTTAACCCAAACAAAAGTACCAATGTCAGCACGTCATACACACCAACGAGCATGCCAATAATGACAATCATTAGAGACGAACTAAAAGCATATTCGATCCAGCGCGCGTAATTGGCTCCTTTTTTTAAATTTGCTACATACCATTCATAAATCCCAGGGAGTGACACGAGTAAATGTGCAAGTGCTGACAAAAATAAAAATCCAGCTACAAGTAGCCCTACTCGAAGCTCAAAAACAGTCTGAAGCTGCGTAAAAAGTTTTTGTGTTGTTTGGCTAAATTCGACAAACGATGTCGTAACAGGTAAGGAAAAATCTGAACTCAATACGATCATAGTTATACCCTGCAGTGCGTGTAGGAAAGCCATAATAAGATTAAACCTGCGTAATCGGCTAAAAGGTTGTTGATCGATATTGGCTTGATTTTCTAACGATTCCATACTGTGTTTATCAATTATTTATAATTATAGTATACCAAATCCGTCTAATTACTCTAGATATCTCATCCTGTGACGACTTTCCTCTTACAATATATAACTCCTACTCCGACTTGACAAGTTTTGTGAACAGATTTATTGTTCATTGGGTATAAAACAACAAAAAAAGCGCTCTTTGAAAGGAGGTGAGATCAAAATGATAGCACTGAAGTTGTTTTTATTGTCTGTCGAAGCGTTTATGAGAAATCCAGCTCCAAATCGGCATTTCGGTAAAGGTATACTGGCTGACTTAGGCCGTGACGGAGATACGCGACTGAAGGTGTTTGCTGCCTCATACCACCATGGATTATTTTTTGTAAGGTTTATATCTTCACAGGAGCCTTTTTCAAAAAATGGATGGCATGCAGGACTTGTTTCTACGATTGAGCTGACGAATACAGAGTTGTTGCTTACTCTGCATACTGATCATGGTGCACAAGAATTCGTTCTTAATCTAAACGAACTAAGCGAATTCCATTTCCAAACAATTCCTCGCTGGCAAAACAAGGTTTTCGTTATTGAGAAAGGCAAACTAGTACTGCAAGAGAGCTTAGCTCAAAAACCTGTTCACGGAGGAACATATGTCGATCCCTCACTCAACGCAACGAACCGTTCATCGGTATGACGCACTTTAAAATGCCGTTTTCAAAAGTTTGTTAACGGCATTTTTCTTTACAATGTCAATAAGAAAGATATCAGTTGTTAATAACCAGCTAATTGTGCGCAGCGGTTCAATCCAGAAACAATTTATTCAAACCAACCTTTTTTTTTAAAATAATAGAGCATGCCCAAAACAACGAGCGTCATAAAAATTAAAACTGATGGGTAACCAAATTTCCAATCAAGTTCAGGCATATACGTAAAATTCATTCCATACACACCAGCTATAAATGTCAGCGGTATAAAAATCGTCGCGATAATGGTCAGCACTTTCATTATCGCATTCATTTTATTACTGACACTAGAAAGATAGAGGTCGATCATACCCGAGAGCACATCACGATACGTTTCGATAGCTTCAATAATTTGCACAGTATGATCATACAGATCTCGAATATACACTTTAGTCTCTTTGTTTAATAATGTTGAATCTTCGCGTTCGAATCGATTTACAACATCGCGAAGCGGCCATACAGATCGGCGAAGCACAAGCGCTTCTTGTTTTTGTTTATTTATCGCATGTAATGTTTTTGGAGTCGGATCTTTAATGAGCTCATCCTCAAGTGTCTCAATCCGCTCACCAATATCTTCAAGAATCACAAAATAATTATCTACAATTGTATCAAGCAACGAATACGCCAAATACGCAGGCCCATTTGAATGAATTGCTTTTTTGTTCATTAACAAGCGTTCCCGAACTGGATCAAAAACATCACCGATTTTCTCTTGAAATGAAATTAAAAAATTCTTTCCAATAATAATACTCACCTGTTCGGAACGGATACCTTTTTCCTCATTGAGCAAAAACATGCGCGCCGCGATGTACAACACACCGTCATATGCATCAAATTTTGGACGCTGATCAGTATGCGTAATATCTTCTAAAAGCAAGGGGTGCAGACGAAATGTCTCCCCTATTACTTCAATCTCTTTTATGTTACGCAGACCGATAACATCTAACCACAAGCGAGATGTGCCCTTGGGGAGCAATACAGCACTAGCTGAAATATTTTTTTGATCTTGGACAGATCCTTTGTCGTATTGGAAAAGTCGAATCCGCGTTGCCTCACCTTCATTGCCATAAGGTGCGATAATCGTCCCCGGTGCTGTCCCCGGTTTTTTATTTAACCTATAGAAATAACGCAGACGTTGTGGTTTTACTTTTTCGACCATAGAGTTATTCTACCTCTTTTCTTCTTTTTTCTAAAGCCCGCTGACGTTGCCCCTTCGCTTTCCAACCAAAAAGTCGCGCCGAATTTATAATTGGTAAAAAGTCGGTAATAAAATTATAAAATGCAGCTAATGCTGGCCCTAAAAATCCGGTGAACACAAGAGTAAAGCCAACGGCGTTCGTTATAAACCAAGTTATAATATCACCATAAATTACTGAGGTGGTGCGACGTCCTAACTCAATCATTTCAGGCAAGCGAGATAGATTATCTGTTAAAATAACCACGTCCGCGGTTTCCACGGCAACCGCGGTTCCACCACCACCCATCGCGATACCAACGTCAGCTCTCGCAAGCGCTGGAGCGTCGTTTATGCCGTCTCCTATCATCGCAATTACCTTTTTTGAATAAATACGTTCTAACTCTGCATACTTTCCTTGTGGCGTCATGGACGCACGATACTCTTTAATGCCAACAGAATCTGCAACTCGTTTTGCAACAAACTCATTATCACCAGTAAGCATTATTATTCGTTCGAGACCAAGTCGCTGGAGCGCAAGGATTGCGGCTGCTGCTTCTGGTCGCGCTTTATCGCCAACACGGACAAAACCAATACATCGGGAATTAACAATAACCACAAGCGTGGTTTCTTGATGTATATTTTTTATTTGGTCATACTTTTTTTGTATCTCAGTTGTAAACGCTATATCTAAATCTTCAAATAATCCTTCGTCGCCAATTGCGACATCATCTTTTCCTACACGCGCCCAAACTCCATTTGATTTATAAACTTTAAAATCATCGGGTTCTTGTATGCCAGTCAGGTGCTGAGCAGCCTCACGCATGATTGCTTTCCCCATTGAATGTTCAGAATATTTTTCAGCAGATGCTAATAATTTCCAAAATTGCGCATCGGAAATTGACTCGTCGTGTTCTACGCCAGTTACAAAAAGTTTCCCATAGGTTATAGTCCCTGTTTTATCTAAAACTAATATTTTAATTTTTCCTAACGTATCTAACCACTGGCCACCTTTTACAATCACTCCTCGTTTCGCGGCTCTACCCAACGATGCTGTCATCGAAAGCGGTATTGAAACCGCTATATCATCAGCACATGCAACAAGAAAGAGAGCGACTGTCATATCAATATTATGGGTCAACAAGTATGTCACTACACCGGTCATACCAACAATAGGCAAAAAAATCTGAGCAAAACGATCGGCAATTTTTTGTGTCTTGGATTTATGCTTCGATGCTTCAGTAATAAGCGCGGCCATGCGTTCAATAATTGAATCCTTTCCAACATAGGTTGCTTGTATTTTTAGTGCGCCCGACTCATTCAATGTTGAACTAAAAACTTCATCTCCAACACCCTTTGATGCTAATGCTGACTCGCCTGTTACCGATGCTTCATTAATTAGTGCTTTCCCATAAACCACAACCCCATCAACTGGAATACGGGCCCCTGTTTTGACTACAAGAATATCACCTGTATGTACTGTATCGGTTTCAATTTCAATAATCTTACCCTCTACTTCTTTCATCGCTTTTGAGGGTTTCAGTTTTAATAATTCTTCAACAGCATGATGGGTTCGTGATTCGGCATACCAATCCAAAAGTCGTGCAAACGCCAGCATAAGTCCAATAAAAGCTGCTGAGCGGATTTCCCATGTCACAAAGGTTATTATAAGAGCAAAAGCATTAAATGTATCGATGCTAATTCGTTTTTGTTTTAAAGAAATAGACCCGGCCCATATCGTCGGAAGTGCAGAAATTATAGCAACAACAAAAAGGACAGCTTTGGATTGAAATACAAAAACATCAAAACCTAATGCAATGAGCAATAATCCGATAAATACATATTCCCGCTTGGGGGGATTTAAAAACTGCTTCCACATGGTATTGGTGTACAAACAAACCGCATAAGAGAAAAGTAAGATTTATACACATCTCTTTTACAATCAATTTTGCTATACTTTATATGTTTCAATATGTATTTGAAAAAAATTCTTTCGTTGTTTACGACACTATTTTTTTGCTCGATCCCACTTGTGGCGTAAGCTCAATTTACAATTTCTCCAAATTTACCAACAACTTTTGGGATTTCAAACACCACAAAAACACTCCAACAAACGATTGCGGGTGTTGTGAACTGGATTCTGGGGCTTCTTGGATTAATAGCGGTGATCATGATTATTGCAAACGTCGTGATTGGCGCGACAACAAGCGATTCAAATCGTGAGGCTGCGTCAAAAAAAGCGCTCATAAGCGCAATAATAGGATTGACGTTGTGATACTAGCCTGAACAATTGTTAACTTTGTTGTTCAAGCGACGAACAACGTCATAAATAGTTAAGCTGGTATTAGTTCTTTTTTTGTTTTTTGAGCTCGCCTTCTATCTACTTCAGTTAAGTATTGTTTTCTTAAACGAACACTTTTTGGTGTTATTTCAAGATACTCATCTTCGTTCATAATTTCTAGACCACGCTCAATATTCAAAATTAAGGGTGGGGTGAGTAAAATCGCGTCATCAGAACCAGCAGCGCGCATGTTTGTCAACCGTTTACCCTTTATCGGGTTAACCGCGATATCATCTCCTTTTGATGCGTCGCCGACCACCATTCCTTCATAAACTTCAGTGGTAGGGCTAATGTACAAATTGCCCCGTTCCTGAAGATTGAACAATGAAAACCCAAGGGCTTTCCCGGTCGCCATTGAAACCATTGATCCTGTAAAACGTTTCGTAATTTCTTCAACGGCCGGACGATACCCAATCAAACGAGAACACAAAATACCTTCGCCACGCGTGTCAATTAAAAACTCATTGCGATATCCAAGCAGACCGCGCGTTGGTATCTCAAAAACCATTCGAACTTGATTGGCGTGATGCTGCATATCAACCATTATTCCTTTTCGTTTGCCAAACTTTTCAATTACAACTCCTGAGCGGACTTCAGGGACATCAACGATTGCTTCTTCAAACGGTTCACATTTTTTCCCGTTAATTTCTTTAAAAATTACTTGTGGTTGTGATACTTGGAGTTCAAATCCTTCGCGACGCATGTTTTCAATTAAGATTGCGATATGTAGTTCTCCTCTGCCATATATCTTAAAGGAGTCATGAAAAAATTCTATCCGCAGACCAACATTTACCTCGAGTTCTTTTTCAAGTCGTTCGCGAATTTGTCTACTTGTCACAAACTGACCCTCGCGTCCAGCAAACGGCGAATCGTTCACTAGAATATGCAAAGAAATTGTTGGCTCATCTACGTGGATCGCAGGCAATGATTCCTGTTGTTCATTATTACAGAGTGTTTCGCCGATATCAATATCAGGAAAACCTGAAATCATAACGATGTCACCAGCTTCCGCAGTCTCAATTTCTTTTCTCCTTAAACCTTCAAATGTAAACAATTTTGTAATTTTCCCTGTTTGCACATCGCCATCTATTTTTTTTAATACGAGTTTTGAGTTTGCATGAATGCTTCCCTCATAGATACGACCAATCGCAAGTCGTCCCAAAAAATTATCATACGCCAAATTAAAGGGCTGGAAACGTAGCGGCAAGCTTGAGTCAGCTTGCGCTGGAGTTACTTTTTCTAAAATTGTATCTAAAAGTGGCGTAAGATCGCGCATATTGTCCATCATATTTTTCTTCGCTACCCCGTCTCTACCTATAGCATACACTGTCGTAAAATTCAGCTGTTCATCAGTCGCTCCAAGCTCCATGAATAACTCAAATACCTGATCATACGCGCGATGGACGTCTGCTGCTGGTTTATCAATTTTATTCAAAACCACAATTGGCTGAAGGCCAAGCTCAAGAGATTTCTTCAAAACAAATCTTGTTTGCGGCATAGGACCTTCTTGTGCGTCGACTATAAGCAAAACACTATCAATTGATCGAAGGACTCGTTCAACTTCCGAACCGAAATCTGCATGCCCAGGTGTATCAACAATATTTATTTTTGTTCCCTTATAAAAAACAGAAGCATTTTTTGAATAAATAGTAATACCACGCTCTTTTTCGAGCGTATTCGAATCCATGGTTATATTTTCATCAGTCACCATACCTGTCTGACGCATAATTGCGTCAGTTAAAGTTGTTTTCCCATGGTCAACATGGGCAATAATGGCGATATTGCGAATTTCCATTAACGGAGTGTAGCGTACAAGTTAAGTTTATGCAAATATCAGCCCCGCTTCTTGTAAGCCAGAACTTCTTTCATTTGCAACGTTTTTCGGCTAGTGCAGAAACTTGGGTGTTAAGCTCAGATTGACTGGCTGTCACTGAGGAAAATCCATAAAGTTCATCCGCAGATTCAAATCCGTATTTTTTCGCCACTCGTGCTATTTCGCTATTCCACCACTCACCTATCTGCTGATTAACTGTCTCGTCAGGACTAGAAAAAAGTTGATCACGAGGAATACCAATGTCTTTTGCTAGTCTAGCTAAAATCTTTTCACGATCAGGGTTTGTTGTGCTTGTCATGCACATCCATTCAACAATAGCATTTTTATATCTCGTTTCTTCCGAACCAAGTAATGTGCCGGGATAGACGTGAAAAACATAAAGGCCAAATGCTACAAGAGCCGCGAATATCATCCCTGCGATTGCGGAAAGAATAACCTTTAAAGTATGACGATCGCTTTGTTGCTTCTCAGTTTTGTCAGAGAGGGTTAAATTTATTTTTTCTGACATGATTTTAACAATATCAATTTCTTTCCAGCCTTGCGAACGAAGTTGACCTTCAATTTCAATATGAGTTAATCCATTTTTATGGGCTTGGGTAAGCCAGTCTTGCATTTTCTCTTCCATATTTTTCGTGTTTCGTATAATCACAAGTATACCAATAAATCAACAATATAACTATCATCGAGGTTTATTTGATTTAGCCTTCTACAAGAAAAACACCTAACGACATAATAATAAGAATTAGAAGAAACTGAGAGGCTAAACCAATTGTATAACTTTTTTGTGACGCTCCGGTTTGCAACGACTTTGCCTTTTTTTCAATGAGAAACCCTGCAAGTATTCCTTCAAAAAGATAAAGCCCCATTTTAATCCAAAAAATCTTACTTTCTTTAAATTCATCCCATTCGTTTATTACTAAGATAATACCTGTTAAAAACTGCAATCCAGAAAACCACTTTCCAAATTTTCCGATATACACGAATCGTGCAAGTTGCTCGGTTGACCATTCTTTTCTATACATCAACATTACACAAAAAAAAGAAACTCCTAACACGAGCCCTGCGCCAAGAACGTGAAGAGTTAGAATAAATATATGTAAACTCATACTAAATACGTTATAGTGTAGCTAAAGCAAGTATACCATAAAAATATATACCTTTTATAGGTTACTAAAATATTTATTTTATTTGTTTTGCGGTGTAGGAAAGCTTGCGAATCAGAGCTTCTATGTCTTTTACTCCCACCTTACTCGGGTTATATGTAACCTCTGTCGTCTGTTTCGCATAATTTGTCGCACTCTCAATTACCCCGTCAGTGTCTTCGAGCTCGCCATCAATATTCATTGCACAGCTCACACAATGCATTCCACCGATTTGAAACATGGCAACTTCCCCGCTTTGAACTTTTGATTTTTTAAAAAACATATAACTATATTACTTCTAAAACACCCGTGTACATGCCCATCGAACAGGAAAATACAAATTTCCCTTTTGCTTGTGGGATAAAGTGGAATGTTTTACTGTCGGTTGGCTTAAGCACGGCATATATGCCAAATTCCTTAAATGAAAAAGCGGCGGCGCAGGTATAGACATTCTCAGTCGTTACAGTCATAACGACAGGTACGCCGACTTTAACCTTAATCCTGTTTGGTCTATATCCATTGTCCTCCACGTTAATCGTTATTCGTTGAATATTATCCACGCTCATTTGAGAATTTTCTAAATCGATTGTCGCATTAACGGCTTTGTCTGACGAATCAAATAAAGCTAGTTGAATTCTTTGCCACGAAATTGGTGCGTCAACTGCTTGAAGAACTCCGTTTGCCCCCAGAAGAAACATAAATAATAAAAGTACGGCGGCAAACTTTAAAAATTTTGTGCGTAAAGCTTCGGAGAGCTTTGCGGTTGCAACCCCAACTAGCCCAAAAATCGGCGCGGTTCCAAGCACAAAAAAGAACATTATTAATGCTCCGGTCAACGCATTCCCAGAATTAATCGCGAGCACTTCCATCGCTTGCGTGACGCCACAAGGAATGAAAATTGTAAAAAAGCCTAATACTGCGGGCGCAAAAAATGAATCAGCTTTGCTCGATTTTCGAACCCAACGTTGCATAAATTTTGGAGGCTGAAAACTTACAAAACGAAAAATTGGATGGACGTTCAATAAATTCAAAGCAGTTGCAAGCATAAAAAGTGCTGCTATAACTTGGAAGGCGATACGCAACCCAAAACCTAGAGTTAAAACCGACCCGAGAGCACCTAAGAGAAATCCTAATACCGTATGCGATACAAGTTTTGCCCCCAAAAACATTACCACTGGAAGCCAGTCACCTTTATCAAACGATTTTGGATCTAATTCCTTTGCGTTGGAGTTTTTCTTTATATCATCACGTTTTTGATTGGCAATAGTGGATGCAAGTAGACCACCCTGCATCGCAAGACAAGCTAAACCGCCAGTTGTAAGTCCGGTTATAAATATTACCCAAAAATTCATAAACAAATCATATTAATGATATTTTTTTTAATCTCAGTGCGTTTGTAACTACTGATACGCTCGAAAGTGCCATAGCCGCGCTGGCAAGCATCGGGTTCATCTGAATTCCAAACACCGGGTACAAAGCCCCCATTGCAACTGGAATCAAAATTATATTATATCCAAAAGCCCAAATAAGGTTTTGTATAATATTATGCATTGTTTTTTTTGCGAGTTTGATTGCCTGTGGGACAAGCGAAACGTCTCCATGAAGAAGCGTAATTCCTGCTGATTCCATCGCGATATCTGTACCGCTACCCATCGCGATACCAACATTTGCTTGAGCAAGCGCGGGCGCGTCATTAATACCATCACCTATCATCCCCACAATTTTATGATTACGTTGTGCCTCTTTAATATATTCCGCTTTTCCTTCAGGTCTCACTCGTGCCTTCCACTCTACAATACCAACCGTGTTTGCAATTGATTCAGCAGTTTTTGGATTATCACCTGTCAACATGACAGATGTTACTCCCAGTGCAGAAAGTTTTTTTATTGCTTGCCTCGCCTCTGATTTCACCTCGTCGGCGATTGAAATGACGCCAATAAATTGGTTTTTTCTCGCGAGCTGTAATACGGTCTCCCCTTTTGATTCGTATTCTTCAATTTCTTTTATTTGATCATTTGATATTTTCACTCCTTGTTCCTTAATAAATTCGTGACTGCCTAGAAAATATTGTTCTCCGGAAATATTCCCTTGGACACCTCTTCCGATGATAGCGGTAAAGTCTATTACCTCAGACGCTTGAATTTTCTTTTCTTTTGCTTCTCGAACGATGGCGTACGCAAGTGGGTGTTCGGATTTTTGTTCAAGAGAGTATGCGATTTGTGCTGTTTCCGTAGACGATACATATGTAACGGATGGTTCCCCTTGCGTGAGTGTGCCCGTCTTATCTAAAACTACCAAAGATATTTTATTAGCTACTTCTAGCGCTTCAGAATTTTTTATAAGGATACCTAATTGCGCGCCGCGACCAATACCAACAGTCAAAGATGTTGGCGTGGCAAGTCCAAGTGCGCACGGACAAGCGATAATAAGAACAGAAATCATGCTTACTAGTGCGTGGGGGAGTTTAGGATCAGGGCCAACTAAAAACCAAATAAAAAAAGTTACTATAGATAAACCTATCACAATTGGGACAAAGTAAGATGAAATAGAATCCACAAGCTTTTGTATCGGGGGGCGAGACCCTTGGGCTTCCCGAACCATGCGTATAATATGTGAAATCTTTGTTGCCTGACCAACATGCGTAGCCCTCATTTCAAAAGACCCAAAAGAATTAATAGTAGCGGCGAACACCTCGTCACCGTCTTTTTTTTCAACCGGAACACTTTCTCCGGTTAGCATGCTTTCGTTCACGGTGCTCATCCCATTCACCACCATACCGTCAACCGCAATCTTTTCACCTGGTTTGACTAACAATACATCGCCGGATACAACTTGATCAATGGATACATCGATCCACTCTTCATGCTTTCGTATATGCGCGACTGTTGGTTGTAAAGTAAGAAGTTTCTTTATAGCCGCAGAGGCCTGCCCCTTAGCTCGCGTTTCAAGAAATTTACCCAAAAGGATTAAAGTAAGTATTGTAGCAGATGTTTCAAAATAAACGTGCTGAGTCAATCCGTAGGAAGAAAAATATTCAGAAAATATTATTACAACAAGTGAATACCCAAATGCGACGGATGTGCCAAGCGCAACTAGTGTGTCCATATTTGTTGTTTTATTTTTTATTGCAGACCAAGCACTTGCGTAAAAATCTTTTCCAAGCCATATTTGGACTGGGGTTGCAAGAATCAACATGACATACATGTTTTGCAAGAATGCGGGTGAAGACGGGAGCATAGACCCAAGCAATAACAAAAATGAGACTAAAACACCGAACAGTAATCTTACTTTTAATGCATGTAAGCGTTTTGAACGGTCCTTCTCAAGTAAGTCATCTGCGTTTTTTTCATTTACTCTCGCTTTATATCCAAGCGAATTAACAACCTGTCCAACCGTTTTAATAGATACTTCGTTGGGATTATAAGATACATACGCTTGTTCATTCGCGTAATTAACTGAGGCTTCGCTTACCCCATCAGTTTTTTTAAGCCTGCGTTGTATATTCGAGGCGCATGATGAACAATGCATGCCCGAAACATAAAAATTAATCTTTTTCTGCATATTCTTCGGGGTGTAAAGTAAATTTCTTTTGACAACCAGAGGCACAAAAATAAAAGGTAGTCCGTTTGTATGAAGAACTAAATACAGCGTGTTTCGGAGAGACTTTCATGCCGCAAACCGGATCCGTTATTGTTGGTGTTTTCGGTAAATGGACATGAGTTCGACCGTATTTTATAAGTTTTCTGTCTACTAAAATATCGTGAATACTCTCTAAAACCGAAATAAATTTTTCATGAGAAAGGCAGTATACTATTTCCTTGCCCTCACGTTTTGTCACAACAACCCCCTCACGACGCAAGATCTGCATGTGTTGACTAATATTCGATTGATTAATGCCAGTCATGCGAATTAATTCAGATACGGTTACACACTGGTCGGTCAACAAACGAAGGATCTCAATCCGCTTTGGGTTCGCAAGCGAAGCAATAAGTTTGGAATATTGTATGTATGGTGAAGTAGACATATTCAATATATTGAATATATCATGGTGCATTTATTTGTCAAATGCAAGTAGTCTATTGTCGTTTTTAAACAAAGCTATTGACAGTTTGCCAATCCTGTGGTATCTTTCTTAGGTTCAGATGGAACTCAATTCAATGTGAGCAAATCTGAACCCTAAATATAGATCTAAAAATATAGTCGAATTTATAGATGCTATTATTTACTAGATTCACTTATTTTTAGCTTTATGCAAGGAAAAATCAAGAACCTCACTGACAAAAACTTCGGTTTCATTACCGCAGAAGGTCAAGAGAAAGAACTGTTTTTTCACGCAAATGAGTTGGTGGGTGTTCAATTCAGCGATTTACAAGCTGGTGACGAAGTCACATTTGAACTCTCTGACACACCAAAAGGTCCTGCAGCCGTGAAAGTCAGCAAAGTCTAAATTCAACTTTAGCAAAAGCACCCGTCGCAAGGCGGGTGTTTTTAGTTACGCATTACCCCCTGCAACCCACCCCGTTGTCCAGCACAATTGAAGTGAAAAGCCCCCAGATGGACGGTTAATATTGAGCAAATCCCCAGTAATAAATAAATTTTTACAACGGCGTGAGCGCATAGTTTTACCATCCACCTCTGACAAATCTAGGCCGCCGTCGACAACAACGGCTCGTTCGTACCCCATCAACCCAGAAATCGAGATAGGGAGACCTTTTAAAAGATTCACTATCTTCTTTCGTTCAACCTTCGTTACGCTATGGATTTTTTTTTCTGGATCAAGCCCAAAAAGTAATCCTAAAATAACTGCGGACGCGCCCTTTGGAGTAAGAAGTCTCATTGTGTTTTTTAAACTTCTATTCTTGTTTTGCTCAAAAGTTTTTGTGACGTGCGCATCAAGCTCCCCTTCATCGTATTGGGGAAATATGTCGATAACCGCCGTTACACTCCCCTCAGCTAACAAATCTGAAACTTTTTTTGAAGAATTAAGAATTAGTGGGCCAGATAAACCAAAATGCGTACATAAAATTCTGCCTTTTGCGGTAAACATTTTATTTTGATCAACAAGGAAAGTTATCTTGACCTCATCAAGTGTCACGCCTGCCAAAGATTTAACCCAAGTTTCACGTACAGCCAACGGCACAACCGATGGAGTAGGGTTCTGAACGTTATGATGTAAACTCGATAACCAACGAAAACCGTCTCCAGTTGATCCTGTCTCCTGATGGGATTTCCCACCTGTTGCCAGAATATACGACTGAGCTGCATAGGTGTGCCCGCCTGAACGTATACCCAAAATTTTTTCTTCTTTCGTAACAAATCCAGATACCGTCAAGTTAGTTTTAATCTCAACTTTGCCCTTTTGAAGGTATATTTTGAGAGCTTGAACAACATCCTGCGCTCGTTCAGTCACAGGGAAAGCGCGTTTCAACTCTTCAACTTTAATGAAAATCTTAAATTTTTTAAAAAAAGAAAACGTCTCAGCTACGCCAAACTGCGAAAAAGAAGAATACAAAAATCGTTTTGCTGTTCCGTAATTCGCAAGCAGCTGATGAATATCATCTTCTGCATTGCAAATGTTACATCGACCGCCACCGGTCATAGCCAGCTTTACGCCGAGTGTCTTATTCTTTTCTAACAACAAGACACGTAGACCACGCTCTGCCGCGCGACCCGCAGCCATCATGCCTGATGCTCCCCCGCCAATAACGATAACATCGTACGTACGTTCCATAATATTTACCTAAATGCTACGCAGTCTCAGAAACAACAAACTGGCTATTATACAAAGAAGCATAAAATCCTTTCTTTCCGAGCAATTCATTGTGCTTACCTTGCTCGACAATATTTCCGTCACGCATCACAAGAATTAAATCAGCATTACGGATCGTCGAAAGTCTATGTGCGATGACAAAACTTGTTTTTCCCTTCATAAGTCTATTCATAGCTTGTTGGATCAAAACTTCGGTGCGAGTGTCAACTGAGCTCGTTGCTTCGTCCAAAATAAGCATCGGCGTTTTTATTAACATTGCACGTGCTATGGTTAATAATTGCTTCTCCCCTTGAGAAAGATTATTTGCTTCTTCGTCTAGAACCATTTCGTATCCGTGTGGTAATGATCGAATAAAATGTTCAACGTGGGCAGCTTGTGCGGCTTCAGTAATTTCTTCTTCGGTCGCTTCAGGCTTCCCGTAAATTAAGTTATCTCGGATAGTCCCTTTAAACAGCCACGTGTCCTGCAAAACCATGCCAAACAATTTTCGTACATCAGATCGTTTCATTGACTGAATATCAACACCATCAACTTTAATCGTACCCTTATTAACGTCGTAAAAACGCATTAATAAATTTACTATTGTAGTCTTGCCTGCGCCTGTCGGCCCCACAATCGCAACGCGCTGCCCTGGTTTAATGCTGGCTGTAAAATTGTGAATTATTTCTTTATTCTTGTTATAACCAAATGCAACATTTTCAAACTCAATTTCGCCACTTACAGTCGCAATCTTCTGAGACGTTTGTACATCCGGCGCTTGCTCTTCTTCAGCTAGAAATTCAAATACTCGCTCAGCCGAAGCTGCTGTGGACTGCAAAATATTTGCTACATTAGCCGTCTGAATAATCGGTTGATTAAACTGACTTACATATTGAATGAACGCTTGGATATCACCAATATTTATGCGCCCCTGTAGTGCGAGATACCCACCAAGGACTGTTACACCGACATAACCCACGTTGCCGACGAAATTAATAATCGGAAAAAGCAAACCGGATAAAAATTGTGAGCGCCACGCACTTCCATACAGTTCTTTATTGTATTTTGAAAAAGTTGCGATTGAACGAGCTTGGCCGTTAAACACCTTCATCACGCTATGCCCACCGTACATTTCTTCAATGTGGCCGTTCAGATGTCCAAGCGTATCTTGTTGCATTTTGAAATATTTTTGCGACCGCTTCACTACAAGTCCAATGAAGCCAAAGCTCAATGGTAACGTAATTAGCGCCACAAGCGTCATCTGCCAGCTAATGGAAAGCATCATTGCAAGAATCCCGACTATCATAGTCACTGATGAAATAATCTGTGTCATCGACTGATTTAGTGTTTGACTAACCGTATCAACGTCATTTGTAATTCTACTTAATACTTCACCATGAGTAGTTTTATCAAAATATTTCAACGGCATTCTACCTATTTTCGTAGAAATATCCTGACGGAACCGATAGGTAACTTTTTGCGTTACCCCGGTCATAATCCAACTTTGGATATACCCAAATAGAGCACTCAAACAATATAAGCCAAGCAACTCAAGCGCGATGGTGAGTAATATATCGTAATGAAAAGAAGGCCGCGTTGATAAATCTAAACTAGCAATAGCATCACGAGCAGTTGAAGGAATGTGATCAGTTACTGTTGATGGTAGTTTTTGTAGTAAATCTGTCCCTGTCGTTCCTGGTGGGATTGTTGACCCTTCAGGCAATTGCGCCGTTAATTGGTCATACGCAGCTCTGTCCACGAAGTCGCTCACAACCTGATTGGTCATGTGCCCAAGAATTTTTGGACCAACTATAGCAAACACGGTGCTCGCAATTGTAAACACGACAACAACAACTAATGAAATCCAAAAAGGCCTCAAATATCCCCACAATTGCTTCATGGTTTTTTTGAAATGCTTTGGCTTTTGGCCTGGCATCATCATTCCCATTGGATTACCGCCACCCATCGGACGCGAACCTGTCTGACCGGGAGTGTGTGGGTCTAGCGATGAGGTTTTTTGGATTTGCCTACTCATACGCTTTCTTGTGCGGCTACTGGTGTAATAGTGGAACTTTTATTACCACGCAGTTCTTCTTCAGAAAGTTGAGAAGATGCGATTTCCTTATACACAGAACAAGTAGCTAAAAGATCTTGGTGTGTGCCTTCGCCGACAACTCGACCTTCATCTAAAACAATAATTTTTTCAGCGTTCATAATTGTACTAATGCGCTGTGCGACTATAAGGACCGTCTTTTGTTGTGTCGCAACTGTTAATGCGTCGCGTAACTTTGCGTCAGTCGTAAAATCAAGCGCGGAAAAACTATCATCAAAAATAAATATTTCAGGTTTACGAATGATAGCGCGAGCAATGGATAGTCGTTGTTTCTGCCCGCCTGACACATTCACGCCGCCCTGTGAAATCTCAGCCTCATGTCCTCCGTCGAGCTGGTCTATAAATTCTTTCGCCTGTGAAATCTCAATTGAAGTCGCCACCTCTTCTGTAGTCGCGTTTGGGGCGCCGTATTTAATATTACTGGCTACGGTACCTGAAAACAAAACACCCTTTTGAGGAATATACCCGATTTTAGAATAGACATCTTCCATGCGCATATGACGGACGTCAACTCCGTCAATTTTTACTGATCCATCTGTCACATCATAAAATCTGGGGATCAAATTAATCAGGGTTGATTTTCCACTTCCTGTGCTGCCAATAATTGCCGTGGTTTGACCTGGGACTGCGGTGAAAGAAACGTCGCGTACAATAGGCTCATCAGCTCCGGCATAACTAAATGTTACGTGATTAAATTCAATTTTTCCGCCATGTAGTCTGCTGACGTCGATAGGATTTTTGGGATCGGTAATTGTTGCCTCAGTCGCAAGAACTTTCGCAATCCGTTCGACGGACACTGCTGCCCTTGGGACCATAATAAACACAATTGTGATGAGAAGAAAGGCAAAAATTGCCTGAACTGCGTATTGCATAAAAGCCAACATCTGGCCAATTTGCAGATTGCCGAGATCCACAAGATGCGCGCCATACCAAATAACTGCTACCGTCGTGAGATTCATAATCAAAATCATCACCGGCTGCATAATAACGAGGAGCCTATTTACAAACAAATTTGCCTTTGTTAATTCAACGTTTGCTATATCAAACTTCTTTTCTTCGATTTTCTCGCGGTTAAACGCTCTTATGACACGAAGTCCTGTTAAAATTTCTCGACTTACTAAATTAAGACGGTCTACAAGTTTTTGCAATTTTTTAAAACGCGGGATAGCAATTGTAAACAACGTTACAACAATTGCAATTAACACCCCAACCGCTAGCGCCATAAGCCATGTCATCGATGGCGCGTTCTGATAAGCCCTTATAATTGCCCATACACCCATAATTGGTGCCATAAGAGCCATCCGAAGTAACATTGTTAACACCATTTGAATCTGCTGGACGTCATTTGTCGAACGAGTAATCAATGAAGCGGTAGAAAAAGTATTAAACTCATGAAGCGAAAAACTTTCGACCTTAGCAAATGTTGCTGCTCGAATATCTCGAGAAAAACCTGCCGCTATGCGTGACGCGAACCAACCAACAACAATACTTGCTGCTGCGGCACCTAGCGCGTAAAAAAGCATAATCCAACCGTTGTGCCATACAACAGACATATCGGATAAAATAATGCCTTTATTTATAATTATGGCCATGTAGTCTGGCAATGCCAACGTTGCCATGACCATAAGGTAGACCATGACTAAAAGAACGCAAAATTGCCAAATATATGGCTTAAAGTATTTAAAAAGCTGTTTCATTGATTATTCTACTGATTTAACTGCTTTTCTGATCGCCTCTAAACGCTTGGTCATATGGTGTTCAAATTTTGCTAGGTTTTCAAGTTTCGTAAGCGCAAGCATGCCACCACCCATAGAAAAAACCAGAAGTTTCTCGCCTTTTTTTAATTTCATGGCCGTTCTCGCTTCAGCTGGAATCACAACCTGGCCCTTTTCGCCAAGTGTTGTTGTGCCGTAAAATGATTGTTTATCGTGTGGAGACATATTGTTTTTCCTACTTGTAAGAAATGTATGATGATACTATAAAGCACCACAAAAAAGCTGTCAAACTTCTTTCAGTATAAACATGCTATCCAATAAAATATTCAACTTTAAGTAATTCACGCACTGCGAAATCAGGAAAGCCAGTAAATGAGCACGAATTGCTCTTTTTTCAACTTTCGGATCTATCGAGACACGGATTGAAAGTTTTTGAAATGAGATGTCAGAGGCGTAGTGTCCCGCGCTTCTTCTTGTTCGAAAATATGCTAATGCATTTTTAGCAACGTTGGGTGGAAGTATCACCGCATAAAAACGCGCACCGACCTTCTTTGCGATCTTTTTTGCCTGCACACCAACCGTGATATGATCATAATGTCCTGAAATTCCATGTGGTCCGAAACTTAAGACCACCTCTGGCTGTATCTTTTTTGCGTAAGCTAAACCTTTTTGAAAGATTTGTTGACTATGTTTTTTTACACCTGCGTCTGGGAGCCTCAATATGCGCATATCTTCTATATGTAAAATCTTCGCAGCGTTCTGCAATTCCTTCTTTCTCATTGCTTTGAGTTTTGTAGTGCTCACGGACCGTTTTAGGTGCGATATCCCCTTTTCGCCATAGGGTAGCGCAAAGCAAAAAAACTGAACCTCCTAATGCGTAGTTTTTATATATTGAACCTGCCATGGCGTACCCCTTCATCAGGGTGCGCTGTTCGTACAAGAATTCGTTTACCTAAAAAACCTGTCATACTACTAAACGCGTAATTACTTACTTGCGCTTTCTTTTTTTTGCCTTCGCTTCAAGCATTACTTTCTTTGCTTCGAGTCGTTTAGCGGTTTTGCGTGATCGGGAATATTTTGCCCGTTTAAGTGCGCTTCGTCGTTTTGCCATATTACTTTTTTATTGGATTAGTGGAGTCAGTATAGCAGAAAATACAATTTTACGGCCATGAACAAATTTATTTATAAAACACGGCTTCAAAGTAACTTGTTGAGGGTTGGTTCTGTATTCCAGTGATGTCAGCTCGATTCATGTGATACAAGACATTCCCCCGCGTGGCACCATGAGACTTTGACCAATCCAACACAAACGCAACTCCGCCGGGCGAATCGACATAATCGTTAAAATTGCCGCTAAGTGAAAGAAAAAAATTCTCATTTAATTCTTCAATCGCCTGCTGAGTGAATATATCATTAATATCAGATTCTGATGGTAGTAAATAATGAGAAAAATCGATAGCTCCAACAAGCACAGTGGTCCCCTGAAGCGAGCTGAGCGCATTACGGAGAGCTGTAATGTCGTTTTGGTTTGTCGCGGCCTTCATGATAATCGGAACAATTTTTGTATCCGGAAAATAATATTTAATAAATGGAACAAGTGCAGAAATACTGTGTTCGCTTTGCATCACGCTGGTTTGGATGTGCGCAACATGCTTCTCTTCGAGTGAGTGAATAACGGACCGATTAGGTTCAAGGATCCCATATGGGGTTTTCCATGCAGTATCGGTCGTAGTAAATATCCCGTCCCCGCGCTCGAAATGATCGGGACCGATAAGAATAATCGTCGCTGGAGATGAAATTTTTGATAATGCCGAAAAAAAATGTGCAATATAATCACCCATGTATACGTCGTGCGGAATAATGCCCGCGATAAGATTCGCAGGAACTGTCTTTGTTAATGTTTGACTTTCCCTAATTGAACGAGAGTCCAAATCTTCGATAGAATCAGTTTCACCTAACACAATGCCCTGCGTCAGGGTTTCTGGCTCTGCGACGTTTTTTA
Organism: uncultured Gammaproteobacteria bacterium; assembly: GCA_964524365.1. Classification (GTDB taxonomy): domain Bacteria; phylum Patescibacteriota; class Patescibacteriia; order PEXW01; family CAZGDO01; genus CAZGDO01. The sequence goes on from CAZGDO010000004.1 coordinate 32,969, forward strand.
TCATATCGGGTGCAGGGACAACGGGTTTTAAATTCTCTTGCCAATGCACTGCATTTATCAGAATCGAGGCAATTCCGATATACACAATGACAATAAACTTCTTCATGCCCTTATTCTATACTAATCATCACAGGTGAACCAAATGCCCGTTTGTCAGTCACTTTATACCCCTGTAACACCGGAGCATCGCCTTTGTACGTTCCAGTGCTAGTCACAATTGCGTAATAACTAAACGAGGACGAAAAATCACGATACGCCCAGAATTTTATTTCCTGACCATTTATTTCATATGGGTAGCGAATACTCCGGTCATAAATCCCCCGATTCCAAACACTCACAATAGGTTTCATCCCAGATGGTAAATAATCAACAAACATATAGGATTGTTCTATTGCGTCACTAGGAATCGAATAAGAAAGATTCACCTTTACTAAATCTCCTTCGTGAAATATTGTGGTTTCATGGCCATCAACGGTATACAAACGTGTCACATGCAAACTGGTATCTTGCTGAGCGGTTGCGACGTCAAGTGGCACTCCATACCGGCTAACTGTTGCGACGCTACCGGTAATATTCGAGAATGAAATACTATTTCGATCGTCGGGAGAAAGTGCTAATACTTTTCGTTCATTTTTTTCTAACTGAACATGTTCAGTCGTGCCGTTCAGTGTGTAATCGAACGCCACCGGATCAAACTGGCTATGCGAGAGTGCGTGCTCAAGATAGGAAATATCATCAAGCACATGCAGTTGATACTGGGTATGGTTTCGAGTCGCATAATCAAAAAATAGAAACGCTTCATCTGCATCAACCATACGTGCAACAATCGCAGCCTGATATGTGACTTCAGTTGTTTCTTCTCTATCATCGCCTACAATAACCTTTATATATGGATCCTCACTCTGTGCATATTGCTGAAGAAACTCGACAAGAAGTCCATGTGCGTATTCTTTCGCGCCAAGCTCCGCTGCCGCGCGGATCAAATATAAACGCTGCTTCCCGGTAATATCAGGATTCGCAAGCATAATATTGACATCAGTGAGTACTGGCTCCCCAACTTCTGCAAGGCCCATGAGAGCTGTTACAACCTCATCCGTAGTGCTGTTTTCAGAATGATACTTTGCATACATATAATCAATGGCCCGTGATTTATCATACTCGTTGACTAAAAGCACATCCATGAGCTTTGCCGTAAAGAGCGTCTCACTAGATGCATACGGCAACACGCCGAACCCTCCGTCAGCTTGCTGGAAATCGCTTATATGTACGTTTTCGTCCAGCGCTTGTTCGTCAAAATAGGTTGAAAGTAACTGTGCGGATGTTTTCCGCGCCAGTTTCTGGTCAATTCGGTCGCCATACGTATACTGGAGCATACGAGTCGCCCAATAATATCTTCCGGTTTCGTTGTTTGTAAACGTTACAGTCGTAAGACCTGAATCGCTTCCCGACAGCGTTTCCCCGTCAGTCAACACATTATAATCCGCTTTCTGTTCAATATGGTACGTAGGCAAGATATCAAAACTCTTTACTAGGGTGTCAGTCATGTTGCCGGCTGTTCCTTTTACCTGGATCTTATAGGAACCCTCGGTAAAATCAGGAAGCACCACATCCACGGGCACATATGCCTTTGCGCTTCATGTTATGGTTTCGTTGTTAGTACCGGGATAACTAATCTCAAACTGAATATCAGTATTCGCATTCACGCCGACGCCAAATCCGCGGATGCGTATGACCGGCTGATCATCTGTCAAATAAGTATTGGCATTTGAAATATCTACAAAAAATGGTTTGGTTGCGATAATTGACGTCTGAATGCCATTTGCCTTTCGATCAGTGGTAACGGCCTGTACAGTCGTCAGCCACGACGTGATATTATCCGGGAGATCAAATGACACCCGCGCAACACCTTGGACGTTTGTGCGCGCACTTCCAAAATAAGCAATGTCCTGCAAATCATCACGCACCCCACCACCAGCTTTTTCATTATGGACATACATGCCATTAGCTAAAAACGTGTGATACATCGCGGTGTGGAGATTGTAGACTTTTTGGGGGCCATGAAGGTCCTCAATGGATGAGATGTAAACTTTTTCTCCTTGTGCGTTGCGCAGCCAATCCCCCACTTTTGCTGATCCTGCGGTCTGCCACGCATCATCCAACCAAATTATATGTTCGGGCGTCACTCGAAATGTTCCGTTCATTATCAGCACTTGATTTACGAGATGAACAAATGCCTCTTGGACAGTCGTCTTAACAAGGTCTGCGTCAGGCTGTCCCGACGCACGTGTCAAAAGTTCATCGCCCACCACAACATCTTTAATCGCCTTCAGCGAACCATCTGACATAGTAATCGGAGTCTCTGGACCAAAACAACCGCCGCCTTCAGCGGTATTCGTTACCGGCTCTTCATGTGTCACATCAGCAAACATCACCGAGGGGCGTATAGCGGCATATAACTTACTGAGCGTATTCACACCACTACTCCATTCAATGGCCGCCAGTGCTTCGTCAATATTCGATACATTCACCTCAGCATTTTTTACGGGATTTCCATTCACATCAGTAACGGCGATATCTAATTTAACTTTATCGCCAGGCGAATATGCCTCTTTATCTTGCGTAACACCTATAGACAACTTTCTGCTTGATGTATCAAGCCCATTATACTCAGGTATAATAAGGTGATAATATCTTCCATCGAAAAATACGCCTTGAGCATAAAAATCTGGCTCATATTCGGGCTTCAAAACAAAATTATGCGTCGCTGAAGAAGACGCTGAAACATCCCGAAGTCCATTATAGTCAGTGGAATACAAGAACGAATCATTATCGTCAGGAGAAAGCGCGGTGCTATTCTTGAAAACAGTCAAAGGGATAGTACTGCCCGGTGCGTAGTTTTCGGATTTGTTTAACAACTCGTTCTGAGAAACAAAACTATATGTGTCTCCATTCACATAGCTATAATAATTGGCGCCTAGTGTTCCGGATACCCAGGTGTTAGTTGTCGCTTTCTTCCCAAGTGGGTCAGTAACACTAAAAGCAATCTTATAATTCTTATCCGAATCTGGGGTAAATGACGAGCTTGCGGTTCCATTTGCGTCGGTGGTCAATGTCGCTGTAGCAACAACATCGCTTCTCGGCGTATAATGATATGTCGTAACAATTTTTTTATTAATGTAGTCGTAATACGTTCCGCTTGGCGTTTTATCATAGTATTCGTGACTGATCGTTACATTAACGGGTGCATTACTAATCGGATCACCAGTGTAATCCCATTGAAAATCATTCGGATCCGAAGAATTCATGGCATCAAGGCTTATCTGATTGACGTTCACAGAGTATGTGCCACCTGTACTTGAATCCGCGGATAAGGTATATCGAGGTCCGAAACCGTACAACGTTGCGTTGGCACTTATCTCGGTCTGCTCTGCGTTTTTGTTATGGATATAAAACCGGTTGTAGCGTGCCCCCGAGCTGTATGCATCGTCAGGATATTCAGTATGGCGCACTAATATTGCTTCTCCGTTTTCATTTGTTGTAATGTCGCCTTCTCCAAAGGAACCAGCGTACGACAGCTGCATGTTTGGTACAGGGGTTCCGTCAAAAAAGGTTGTTTTGATGTTAAAATTAATCGTGTCGCCGATAAAATACGCGCGTGTGGTTGGCGTTACTTCAATTTTGTAAGAAGGTTTTGTATACGTTGCTACTTCAACACTACTTTGCGCGACAAGCTGGTCGCCATCAAATACGCGAACAACATACCCACCAGGAGCGACGTTTGGGAATTGTAAAGATCCCTCAAACGTATTGAGATCCGAAACCGTCATATCGATTTCATCGTAGGTAGTGTATGTATAATCGCCTTGCTCCCATGTTGATCGCTGCAATTTTGCGGTAAGAGTTGAGACATCATCACCAATCGCTCCAATTCGTTTTTGAGCAAAACCCCAAATATGGACCGCGTCTGTCGGCAAATATAATGTCCGGTTTGTATAGAGATATCCCCAATAGTATCGATTTGCTGCCGAGTCTCCGCCGAGATACCAAAATGTATTTGAGGAATTTTTCGTTGGAACGAGCAATTTCACGCCGTTTTTTTCAAGAGTGAAAAACTCAAGAGACTTACGAATGTTATAACTACCCGATGTCTGATCCTGTAAAACGGCAGGGGTGGTAAAATTCGCAAGACCCTGTGAGTCAGTTGTTTGTGATAAGGAATCATCGGCTGAAAAATGGATAGACACTCCTTCTGCTGGTGTTTTGGTCGAGATATCATGCGCCCAAATAAGCGTATTATCGACTGATACCTGCATAGACGCTGCAAGATTTGTCACCTGTAAAAAAGCTTGAGCTGGCGTATTGCCATTCGTCAGGTTTACAATATAATATCCATCGTCGAGCGCTGTGGGAAATTCAAAATACGAGTAAAAATTATCTGAATCGATAAGTGTTGGGGCAAAACTTGCTACGTTTTGCAACCCAGAAGTATCAAATGGATGTGTCTGCCGCATATAGCGAGCCCAATATGGAATACCGGTAAACTGTTTGTCTACGGCATTGCTAAAATCATCAAAGGAATCGAATTTGAACGCATCCACATGCAGATTGCTTTTATCGTTACTCCGAAATGCAAAAAAGGGTTTGTCTTGAGCGGTATATTCATAAAATTGATCTTCAAAGCCAAGCCGCGGAAGCTCCGCGTCATTTGATGTTGTTTCAAACTGGAACTGATACTCCGAACCAAGCTTTTCATGAGACCCCTCAACTCCAAAATCTTTGTCAATCGTTACGGTATACATTGTTGCCGGTTGAAGCGCATCTGGAAGAAACACGAGTGTCTGCCGGTAGTTAGTAAAGTGCCCACTCACTTCTGGCGTAATTGTAATATGCTGCTCGGGATCTTTAAATTTTTCGTTTGAAAGGACAATTTCAATTCCCAAATCAAGTGACACACCCGTTGCTAAATTAGCTGGAATAGTTGACAACACCTTAAAAGGATTCTTCGTCTGGTATGCCCATGCAAATTGATGGGCATCTTCGGTTTCTGGTGTTGCTGTCGAAATAGCAAATTGGTACACCGTATTTGTCTTGAGTGAACTTTCCGGAACGATTGTAAACGTATTGCTGTCAGTCGACTCTATCTTATATCCGAAGGACGGACTGGCAACAAATGCTCCCTTAACCGTTCCTTTGTCGATCGGCTGTTCACTGGAAAGCGTAAACGTAGTGTCGGGATCCACACCAAGCGTATCCACTGAATTCGCTTTCAGGGTGAAATCGTTCGGCTTATCAGTAATCACAACTTCAGCGGTATCGGGTGTCACAGGAGTTATCGGCGTATTCTGCGCGTGGTAATACACGGCGATTCCCACCATAGAAACGGCAAGAACACAAATAAAAATGACGCCTATCCGTACAACGAAGGTGCGCGTTGAGCCTTGTATATAATTCATGGGGATTGGGGTAAATTATTTGCTTTCAGTATACTCTTTAATTCGTGGTGGATCCAAGGTCTTGTACAGTTAACACCTAGGGGTGACGGTGTTCACTGTCATATATATGAAATATCAAACCCCCTATTTAAAAACCCTGCGTTTTCGCTGGTACCGCCTGGTTGAGCGGGATCATCAAAGCGTAGAGTATGCCTGCCGTCTTTTTGACATCCCCAAGAAGACATACTACAAATGGTACCAACGGGACCATGGACTAGCCAGCTCTTTCTACCATGCCAGACTAGTTGACCGTAAGACCAAGCTGACTCAATCGGTCAAAGAGTTCATTGATGAAACAAAGAGGAAGACTAACTATGGTCCGTTGAAAATGAAGTATGCAATAAAGAGACGGTTTAACCTGGATATCTCCACAACCATTATTTACCGGTATTACCGGCGGAGAAAGTTGATTCAGAAACCCTAGCGGAACATGCCTTGGTATGAACCCATGAAAAACCATCTGGTAGTAAAAGGAGCCGGAGAAGGCGTACAAATGGACGTGAAGTACGTCTACCCTAAAGGCCAGCGCGAATACCAGTTTTCGGTGCTGGATCCATACACGGAAAGCTACCACTGTACGGTATTAGAAGCTAAAACCAGTAACAATGCCATCATCGCCCTACAGAATGCTCAAAAATACTTTAGATTTCCCATTGTCTCAATCCAGACTGACAATGGCAGTGAATTCAGGGGTAATTTCCATACCTGGTTAGTTAAACACGATATCCCTCATTACTTCATTCCCAAACATTCACCTTACTGGAATGTCCAAGTGGAACGGATACATAAAACAGTCGATGATGAATACTACTTGAATCCTAATCGTCCCTGGAAAACCCTAGCTGAATGGATTTACTTTTACAACTTTGAAAGATTGCATCAGACCTTAAATGGTCTGACACCCCATGAAAAAGTCCTAGAAAGCGTCACCCTTGACTGTTAACTGTACAGATCTCTACAAACGTGATCCTCCAGACCTTTATTTATTGGCGTTGATCAACATGTTGTTATTGCACCAATCATTTCTGACTGGCACTGTGTAGTGAAGGACGTTCGAACCCTTTGCAAGAAAAACAAACACAAATTAGAGTTCACTCCCCTTTCACCTAAACGTAAGTCTGGCCGAAAGAAAAAGAAATGAAGGCGAGGAAAAGTTGCCGAATTCGGCCACACCAAGACTTCAGGAAACATTCATATTTTGAATCTGGTCGAGAACTGAATCGGCACGTTTTTGATCCGCACGCTGAGACCCCTGCGACATAACCCAGAACACTACATATTCCAGATTGAGAAGTTTGAGTACAAAATCTTCTCTCTGCCCCTCATGAAGTTTATCTCGGACTATAACTTCAGCGATTTTAATTTTTACCGCGGGACCCATAGTCTGCACAGTTTTAATTTCATTCAAAACCTTAATAATCCTATCCTCATTAAGTTTACCTGTATGTGGCAATATATCGAATGCCATACCTAATCCGGCAGCAACTTCACGCTGGACCTCATTCATACCTTCTTGCTGTTCTGGCGTTGTTTCACCCCATCGTGACTTTTTATTATCAGCTTTAGGGTTCTCCTCTTCTGTTCCGCCTTCGGGGGTCTCAACCTCTTCACCTATTTCTGAATCTTCGTCTTGCGATCCCTCTTGAGAAATGTCCTCGTCTTCCCGGGCATTACCAATATCAGGGGTCAGCTGCTCAGCATCCGACGCGAGACTCATATCGCTCGGTTTAAGTTCCATTTCTTCTGGTGTTAGGCTTCCCTCGACTTCTGTCATAATGGTGTGGATTACGTTAATAATTGATTTTAGACTGCCAGTTTAATGGCTATTGGTCAAGAAGTTCAAATGACCTCACCAATCTTGAGGTGGGGGGAAAAGTTGCCGAATTAGGCCACTTCTCAACTCGGGCTAGTGAAGGACGTTCGAACCTTGTGCAGAAAATTCCGCCATATTCTCGATTTTCATCCGTTGTCTCTTAGTTGGAAGTCTAAACGATCTCATCTCAAATGAGAAGGGAGGAAAAGTTGCCGAAAGAGGCCACTTCTCGACCTCGTGAAAGCTATCAGAAGTGAGATTATACTAAATACAAAATCCCAAAGGTAGTTGACTCTGGATATGTTTTGATATATAAGTTGCGTAGATATATTACAAAAAGTTCTTTAAACCATTAATAAAACTAAGAAAGGATGACATCATGAGCACTGTATTGGAAGTAGTTAAGGTGGCTGTCCCGTTAGTAATACTACTCCTGGCTATAGTAACTGCTGCAGCATGTATACTCGACATGAAAAAAGTTGAGGAAAAAGACAAAATGGATCAGGAAGAACGCAGCACCAGAAACCACGGGATAAGTCACAGGGACTAAAAAAGTTGCTATAAAATCATGAGGAATTTAATGGTGTCTATGGGTATAGGTTAAACCTTTATTTACAGGATACCCGTAAAGCCGTGGTGTCCTTTTCTTTTATGAAAAATTACCCACACGGGCACCAGGACTCGAACCTGGAATAACGGTTTTGGAGACCGTTGTGATAGCCATTTCACTATGCCCGCACAATCTATAGTCCTAACTCTTCGCTTATATCTTGTAAAGCACCAATAACATTTGCTACATGCTTTTCAAGCGTAATACCGAGCTCTTTCACTCCTTCGTAAATCTCTTCACGATTGACACTAGCAGCAAATGAAGGAGACTTCAACTTTTTTATAACACTTTCTGTTGTGACTTCGGATAGTTTTTTATTTGGCCTGACAAGCGCAACTGCAACCACAAATCCAGCTAGTTCATCGCTCGCAAAAATTGTTGTCTTCAGTAAAGTGTCTCGCGGCTCTCCTGTATGTGGAGCATGAGCTAAAATACCATGAATTATCTCTTCTGATACTCCCCGTTCGCGTAATATCTGCGAACCATCTTGTGGGTGCTTTTCAATTGTCGGGTGAATTTCATAATCAAAATCGTGGAGCAAACCAACGATGCCCCAAATATTTTCATCTTCACCAAAACGTTTTGCATACGAACGCAGTACCGTTTCTACGCAAAGAGCATGTTTACGGAGATTCTTGTTTTTTGTAAACTCATACAAAATGCTTTCGGCGTCCGAACGATTCATTCTATTACTTTGTTTCTTTGTGATCAGTGCTCTTATTGCAAAATTTACAATATTTTTTCATCAACAAACGTTCTTTCAATATTTTTTTGTTTCGTTTGGTGTAATAGTTAATGTTTTTGCAAACAGTACACTCAAGTTTTGCGAGATTATCCTGTGACATAATTGTAATGTGACTTAATAAATAATTTCACCTAGCCCGGAGTCGGACTCGAACCGACAACCTGCGCTTTACAAAAGCGCTGCTCTACCATTGAGCCATCCGGGCTTATAAATTTTTATATGAATATATCCAACTCTTAATTGTGTCGAGTAATTTTTTATCTGAATACCTAATAGAAATTGTTCCAAATGGCGAAAGATGCTTATAGGAATGTCTTGCGCCACCGTGTAGAAAAGATTTACTAAACTGAGAAAGCGGGATTTTTGTTTTCTTAGACCAAAATACTTTTAAATCTTTTTCATTCTGATTCTGATAATAATAAAGTACTGCACGCAACCGATCTTCAGAAATTCCGCATATTATACGTAAAAATTTCAAAAATATGACTGCCATATCTGGATCGCTATTGCTTACAACAACCGAATTTCCGCCTTTCGTGCCCTCTCCCCAATAAATCATAGTACCGGCAATCTTTAATTTTTCTTGCGACAAGGTCAGATGTCCCAATAATTTAAAAATCTGCTTTCTATATTTTGTCATGTGCAATAGACGCGTTGCCTCGCTTTGATGCCGAAACCTAACCTTTTTCTTCTTTAGGATTTTTCGAACGAAATAGCTTGTTAATTTCAAACGCAAAGCTATCTGCGCGACGGATAAGCCTAAATCGGAATACATTCTGACGATTTCGTTTTCTTGCTTCATGTGCTCAGAATAACACACTAACTATCTATTAACAATTGCTTTTTCAAAGTACCAAACCGCTGGTCGTAATCATTCCCTCGCTCTATCTCTTTTAAGACAGCAATATATATACTCAGAGCCGTTGGCCGGAATTGAACCGGCGACCTACTCCTTACCATGGAGTTGCTCTACCA
>CAZGDO010000005.1:0-41451 GCA_964524365.1 uncultured Gammaproteobacteria bacterium
GGCATTAACAAAACCGCAAGAAGGTGTAGGGAAAATAGCGGATGTAGTGATTGATGAAAATCCATCAGACTCAGTTGATGGAACAACATTTTCTATTCAAGGATCAAATGTGCATATTGTAGGAGCTGGGGCAACATGTCCAGCAAACGGCGCAAAGGTATGTGTCATGGAAACCGAAAATAGGCCCGCAGTCAACATTTTACAACAAACAGGCGTGGGGCTTTTTGGGCAAACTTCTGTCGCAGGAAGAGCTGGTGTGTATGGTCAGGGGTATTATGGTGTTGAAGCAATAGCAATCGGTGATCCTAGCATTATAGCCCTCAAATCACAATCCTGCACAGTCTCAGGAGGTAGCAATAGCTTCTGTCTCACTGACGGGTATGGAACGGCAGGTTTTTTTGATGGCGATTTTGTTATAGATGATCAAGGCAGTTCAAGTTCAGGAACTGTCACAGGTGCGTTAAACGGCAATGGCGAGAACCTGTACCGCGTCGAGTCGCTTTATAACACGCAAGAGGGTACCACACCGAAATCTAAAGGAATAGCATTTAAGAGTTTTGGTGTGATCTCAGATATCGTTGTTGGCGCAAATACTTCAAATGATCTAGAGAATATTTTAGCTGATGACGAAACATTTATTTCAATAAACGTTGTTGAGTCTAGTGATGATACCGTGTTTAGTCCAGCAGTTCAAATAAAGGTGCAATACGACCCAGTGGCTAAAAAAGTAGTTTTGGTAAACAATACCGCAACTGATTATCACGTTCGCGCTGTGATGAGCTACTTGAAAGCAAACAACTAAGACGCACCTCATACGCGCATGAGAATGAATAATTGGTACAAACTTACTATTGTGATACCGGGGATCTGTGCCGGTTTTTTACTTTTTTTGTTTTTCTCGCTCCCCGCGCATGCTGAAGAATCTTGTTTGCGAGGTGGAGACGGGACATGCGTTGAATTATTGCGCGAAACGCCAAATTCTTCTGGTGCCTATGTTCCGTCAAAAAGTATTACTGGGCCATCGACTGCGTCGAATTTTATGACGCTCGCTGACGGTTCAATGGTGGCTATGGTTGCCAAAGCAAAAACGTCATTTGGGAATAACAGCGTAACAAATTTAAATAGATATGAAATTGAGTTGTATTACACGCGCGATGGTGGCATGACGTGGACCAAACCACCCATAACCAATAAGGGCTCGTGGTATGTTGATGAGCATCGAGATGGCTCAATAAGTCAGGGTGTAGCTCAAGATGCTGGTGTGGGGTTTTTGGGGTTTGACGTTTCGTCTGTCTATGATGCTGCTGCCAAGAAAACATATATCGTGCTTGCGCACACCATTGCTTGTGCCGTTTCAAATAATAATGGTAATCCAGACGGGAATAGCGTTGTCCCCAGCATAACGACGTTTGATGAATATAATCCGTTATGTGATAACCCTGGGAAATATGTAAGCGGGTCTGTGTATATTGATACAATAGTGTATGATCATGCTGATCATTCTTTTGATGAATTTGGTAAGACGCGAGCATTCACGCATAGTGATGGAATAATTAATGGCGGCTGGGAATGTTCGATCGGTATTTGCTATGGTGCAGCGTACGGCGCTGATCACCCAAGCGTCGCTGCGACAATCGTAGATTCAACATTGCGAATTTGGACTTCATATTCGGCATTTCGTGGTGGTAATTGTCAAGGCGGTACGGATTCGTATTACTGGAATCAGTGCGCTGATCAAAATATGAGGGACTGGAACATGCCCCCATCTAACTATAATGATCATAACTGCAACTCGTCGTCTGACAAACATAAGTATGGTTGTTATGAGCCCGTAGAACCAGATGATCCATTGGATGACAGTACGGGTGTGCGTAATATTAAAAAATTCTGGGTTCGACAGCTACAAATAGATACAGCAACAGGTCAACTGTCTGCTGTTACTACTGCGAATCCTCGAGCCGACAATTATGATATGGGCGAGCGGATTCCTGCTACTGGCACCGGTTCAGTTTATGGTGGAAACCTCCCAGAATATTTCGTTTCAAAGATTGTCATGTTGCGAGGAAAGTATCCTTTGGTGCTTTATTCGTATAGCGCTCCCGCATCTATAAAAAATCCATTGTGGTGGACCTACTGGAATGGATCTTCGTGGACCGCACCGCAAAGCGTCGAAGGCGCTGACCCATCAAGTATAATAAAAAATAGTTATACCGGAATTCAGCATATCGTCGGATCTGTACTTTCGTCGAATGGATGGGAAAAAAATCCAGCACTTGCGGCAGTTTCATCACCGCAATATCCATCTCAGTTACCCTATAACTATAGTACAAACAATACATCGAACATGGTTGCACATGTTGTAGCGTATGGAAGGACAACAAATACAACCACAAAGTATGTTCCAGTTTACCTTCGTTTTTATATGAACGAACCCGGAGTTATTTTGGATAATCCAGAGGCGCTTGTGCTTGCTGATGATACATACGATGCGACTCGCGATTCCCTTGGGGTTGAAGCCATCACAGGACTTCCTATGTATGTCAATCCAGATCTTGGAGGACCGTCAATAGGATGGGGACGGAGTTACGCATATGTTGCTGTGCCTGAAAGCTTGAATGATGATGCTAATACATCGAGTGTGGTGTATGCACGTATACGACCCCAAACAAACAGCTACTGGACTGATACACTTTCTTCTTTGTGGTTCGCCGACAAAGACATAAACACGAACCCTGACACACCTATTTATTTTCAGGCAACAAATCCAAGTCCCGGAGTTTCCGAAGGATTCGCTCAACCAAAAATAACCAATTACCCTTCACAATTCATACCGCTTGGCGGTAGCGCTCGACCAGAGGCACTCTCAAATATTTTTCTTGTGCAGATGATTTTTGCCCGCGCAAAAGATAATGCAGCCAGTGGTTCGTCGTCTAATTGGTTTTCTGTTGGGTATTCAGGAAACAATAACACAAATGGTATTCGTGGGTGGGCATGGGCAGAAAGCGTTGGGTGGGTATCGCTCTCGTGCGCGAATTTAAGCACGTGTTACAGCAAAAATTATGATTCAACCGGCAATGCGTGGTCGACTCGAGAAGGCGGTTTGTATTATGGTGTTCGCGCAGTTACAAATTCTACTTTTCCATCACGTACGCTTATCGGGAAAGCATGGAGCGAACGTGTCGGATTTATTTCTTTTGATCGCGAAACCGGAGTCTACAAGGACAACCCCTGTGGCAATCCGCCTGTTGCAACCACAAGCCCGTATTATATAAACAATAGCGGAGCATCAAAACAATGCGCACTATTAGCTGATGATATTTCTGACGACCCGTCTGCCGATATTAAGCTTAAAAATTGGGGTGATACGCCCGCGACTGATTTTCAAAGCGCAGGTTCTCTACGTATAGATTCAGAAGTAATTAATTATAACGGGATTGATAGTAATGGTAAATTATTAAACGTTAAGCGCGAAACAACATCTCCCGCGCTCACAAATAAAACATACATTTCAAAAGCTCGATCACACGAAGTCAACACACCAGTTTTCTGGATCAATGGTAATGACGTCACGACTGACGCGAACGGCGCGTATGATATTATCAGAGGGATTAATTCATTCGACTCATCGAGCTATCAGTTCGATGGATACGCGCGCGCGGAAAGTTGGGCGACATACCAGCGAGATTATTGTAAAAATCCTGTTTCAGGTGACATAAAAATTGGTTCAAGCTATCCCGCGCCATGCGATAAAGAATGGGGATGGGTGAAGATGAGCGGCGAATGGTCGACAGTGCATTGGGGCACATTTCAGCGCACATCATCATGTGGGAATTCTTCGTTATATTCGACAAGCGTTGACGGGTATCCTGATCCTGCGCTCACGGGTGAAAATGAAAAATTATTTGTTTCAGGTCCTGATACGTATCTCTGGGAGTACTCCGGCATAAATGATAACAGCAGAAGTTTCGCATTAACTGAAAATTTACCAGCATTGGCAAGCTGTCCAGTAGAAGGAACGTCAGTCGCGTGGACGGCAACTCTAGCTAACTCCATTCTTACGGATTCGACTTCAATTCGATTATCGTCAGTCGCGGGGTTGTTGTCGTCTGGTAAATTAATCATACATCAGGATACGAATGTAGATTTAAAAATTGACGCAGAAGACTCATCGGAAGTTATTGAGTATACGAGTGTGAATGAATCAACAAAAACAATTGAGTTTGTCACCCGAGGAGCTGACGGGTCAACAGCTCAAAACTGGGATACGAGCGCATTCATAGAACAAGTCAACGAGACCGGTAATTATAATACATTTGTTATTCCTGTCGGGTACATGCAACCGGAGCAGACGCTTGGTGGGTTTGGTTGGTCGGCGCCAAACACAGAGACACTAAACCCAGATCCAAACATTTCGAGATATAAGGACAATTTAGCTGGATTTGGCTGGATTAATTTTCAACCTAATAAACTTGAACAGATTTATCCATATCTTCGAACGCTTTTCGGGAATCTTTATGTAGGCGGTGACATAAATATTGTTGGGCCTGAATATAATAATATTACCCCAAAGCAGTATTCATCAACCTATCAAATCGCAACCAATGGATCAATTTCGCCCTATATTGGTGAGCAACAGGGCGCAAGTTCTGGGCAACTACAACAGTGCCTTTCCGCCTGCGGCGATCAGATGTGCGTGAATGAATGTACAAATGCATACGGGCCTTCTGATGCGCCTGATTTTAATTTTGAGCAGGGCAGTTCCAGTGTACTCGGCAAGGTACCTGATTTAGACGCGATGTCGACGCTTGTTTCGGAATGCCAGGGCTGGGATCCCGCTGCGAACGAAGGAGTGGGTGGCTATGTTGATCAACCGTGTTCAAACGCAAACGGACAACAAGCGCGTGAACTTGGGACGATTGAGGAGTTTGGTAGTCTTGCGACAACAGGTTTAAATAAATATGGCCAACAAGTGATTCTTTGTCGGGCTGATCCCTCGAATACCGACCCATGGAGTGATGCGGTATTTTTTGGGGGTGGATACGAAAAAAATCCGCCGGAATGCGAGTGGACGAAATCTGAAGGATTTACAGCAACGCTTGCAGAGCCTTACTCAGCGGGTCAGGATTATGTGTGTATCACTGGCGTATCAGGTGCAATTACCTCGGATACTGGTAAAATGACATTTGGTGACGACGCAGAAAGTATGAATACGGTTTCATACACAAAAACATCCGATAACACTGGTTGTGCTGTTTCAACAAAACTTAATATAACATTTTCTTCAACCTTTGGCGCATCGGTTGGTGCAACGGTTACAGAAACCGACTTCCCCTCTTTCTATAAAGTGAAGAGAAGCCACACCGGTCGCCCGACCGTTTATATCCTTCCAGACACTTATACGTTCTTTGCTTTTCACAACACCCCAATGCAGTTCAATAATGCGTCAGAGGGTCATAGCGGCGCAATTACATTTGTTTTCCCTGGGAGCATTTTCTTCTTAGATTCCCAAATGCGTTATTGCCCGCAAGGGTTGCATCTTATGCCGTGTAAGGCGTCAGATGATATTCAGTATAACCCAACAACCAATGACAATCCAAACACAAAAGTTATCGACACAAGCCAGATCGCGTCAGTAGCATGGCTTGCGGATGGCAGCATAACAAATGCGGATGGATTCTGGGGCATTAGTTTTTATCCTGAGGCTAAAATGTATCGAGTTGGGGCGTTTGTTGCCATGGGGGAGACAAACGAGACGTGGAATGTACAAAAACCTGGCACATATTGGTCTATATATCTGATAAACACTGGGCTTCAACTAAATGTGTATGGGCTCGTGATAGCGCGTAATTTTAATCTTTCTGGCCACTATTATAGACAGGATGAAAATGAATTTGTTGTTGAGCCTTCTGAAAATTTCATTTACGACGGTAGAGTAGTGGTAAATCCACCACCTGGACTAGAGGATTTAGCGTCGGGCTTGCCAACAATCCGTCAGGCGATACCGTAAATTAATCTTTTATAAGGTTTTTTACCAGACAAGTACGCCTACATCGTATACATTTTCTTTATTGACTCAAATCGAAAAAACTGTTATAATAAGAACACTATGGCACTATTTGGAAACAAACAACAAAACTATCTTGGTATTGATATAGGAGGTTCTTCAATTAAGCTTGTTGAGCTTAAGGATGTAAATGGACGCCCACAGCTTGTGACATATGGGTTTGTTGAATTTGAGACAAATATCCTGAAAAGTAACGCTCCTGAAAATCGCGAAGCGATTATTAAGGCATTGCGACATATTATGAAGGAGGCACAAGTTACGTCAGATAAGGCGTTGACCGGTTTACCTTCATTTACGGTGTTCAGTTCAATAATTTCTTTGCCAACAATGTCGAAGAAAGAGTTGATGTCCGCAGTAAAATGGGAAGCAAAGAAATTCGTCCCAATGCCGGTTGAGGAAATGATTTTGGATTGGGAGATTATTAAGGATCATGAGGCAACAGAGGAAAAAGACGAAAAGAAAAAAGAGAAGGACGAAAAGGGTGGCGCAAAACCAAGTCAAAAGGATATGAAGGTATTATTGACAGCCGCTCCGAGAAATCTTGTGGAGCGGTATGTTGATATTTTTAAAGGAGCAGATTTAGAATTAGTCAGTTTAGAAACACAAGCTTTTGCGCTCGAGCGATCGCTTATCGGACGCGATAAAGCGCCAATTATGGTTGTAGATATTGGAGCTACAGCAACAGATATCATGGTGTTCATTGATGGTATTCCGCTTGTGACTCGATCATTAGACATAGGGGGTAATAATATTACACAGACCATTGCGCGGTCCATGAATGTGGCCGACGACCGCGCTGAACAGTTTAAACGGGACTTTGGTTTATCGTCGGTCAATAATTCCGCGTCACGCGTACCAAAAACAATCGAGTTTGTTATTTCCAATATAGTGAATGAAATCAAATATGTTTTAAACTTGTATCAAAATCAGGGGAACAGCAAGCCGATTGAAAAGATTATTTTATGTGGCGGTTCGTCATTCCTTGTGAATCTTACTGATTATCTACAAAACATTTTTAGTACAAAAGTATTTATAGGTGACCCATGGGCACGCGTCATGTATCCAGTGGAACTGAAGCCTATATGGGAAGAAATCGGCCCGCGTTTTGCGGTTGCCGTAGGTTTTGCAATGCGACAAATAGTTTCTTGATTTATGTCTAGTATAAATTTTCTTCCTGACGACGATAAAGGTAGGAGGAAACTTGAAAAAAAAGTTCGCACCATAGAATATACCCGGCCAGAAGATGCAAAGAAAGAGAAAAAATCTTCACACGGCGGGGTTCTTTCTATGTTTAAACGATCTTCAGATGTTTTTCCGAAGGCATCTGAAATGCCTGTTGTGCCTTTAAAGCCCGGCGATGCAAAAATGAACGTTGAGCCAATTGTTAAAGCTCACAATGCTGTTCAAAAAGTTGAGCAAAAAACGGTTATTGCATATCGTCATCCTGAGACAGATAAAAAACCAGATACACCGAAAGAAAAGAAAGAATTCTTTGGTTGGCTAAAGCGGATATTTTCAAGTTCTCATAAAACAAAGCTTTCACATAGCTCGTCGGCTATGCCATTACCTCCGAAGCCGTCATATGCGTCTGGAAACATGGATAACGAGTCGGTAAGCATAAAAAAAACTACAGGAGCTGAAAGTTTTATAGAGGATGAAAAATTGAAGGATAGTAGAGCGGATGTAACAAAAGACTTTGCCCCGAATTCACGTTCACAAGTGAAATCATCGCTCGATATGCCACCACCGCCGCCACCGTTTAATCCATTTAAGGTTAACTCGAAGCCAGCTGAAGTTAAGCAAGAAAAACAGCAACTACAACCAAATATTCCACCACCTCCGACACCCATGGGGGCGGTGAATGTTCCACCACCCGCACCTGAAGTTCAATCAGACTCTCAAGAGCCTGCGATGACTGAAGTCCTAGTAGAATCTCAACCGCATGAACGTAGTATGTCGTTTGATGTGAATTTGGTCCCTGACGAATTGGTGCAAAGAAAGCGCACCATAAACAGGCTCACGTTATTAGGCGTCGTCGTGTTAGTAACCTCTTTTGGTTGCGTCGTCGTGTACGGCGTACTGTCTTATTATAAGACGAATGTTTCGAGCAATGTCGTCTCTGTTGAAGAAACAACAGCGCGCGTTCAACATGAGATTGATTTATTGACGCCGGTACAACGCGATGCCCTTGTCTTGCAAAAACGAACACAAGAAATTAAAAAATTACTTGATTCACAAATTCATTGGCTCAAACTTTTGGATGCGCTAGAAACGCATACCATGAAAAAAGTCACATTACTAAAAGTATCCGCGTCATCTGATGGTCAAATAATCATTCAGGGGAACGCTCCCGATGCGGCGACCGGATATGAACAGATTGCCGTATTGCAACAAGCGACTGATTTTGTGCAATCGCTAAGTATCATAGTTGCACCGACTATTCCTCAACGGCAAAAGACGGCGGAAACGGTAGTTCCTTCGGGATTGCCCTTTACACTCCCCACAGAGGCACCACCGGGCGAAACAAAAGCGCCACAGTCAAGTTTTTCACTTAAACTCCAACTTGTTTCAGATTATTTAACCTCTTCAAGTAAATAATCCATGAATATCCCTTTTTTGAAAAAAAATGACTTATACGGCTTCGTAGATAAAAATTTTACTTATCTCGTTGTTGTGATTGTTGTAGCCATCGTTTTCTTGTTTACCTATTTCCTTATAGTGCCGACATGGAAAGAAATACGCGATGTCAATGTGCTTGAATTGCAGCAAAAGCAAGATCGATTAACTGAGATGCAGCAGTTATCATCAGAACTGAAAACAATGCGTGATAAATATACCCAAGTCAATTATAACGACATTCAAAGGATTGAAACAATTCTACCGAAAGGATTTGATAAACAGCGTACCTTTTTGCAGCTTGAACAATTTGGGGCGCAGAGCGGATTGACTGTTACCTCGATTTCGATTGAAGAGCATTTAACAACTGCAGGCACGACTTCGTCAAGGCGCACAACACAAACAGACACAAGCACGGATTCATTTGTTGGTGGGGTTGAAGAGGTGTCTATTTCAATGACGGTTGCAGGTGTTGATAGCTATGATGGATTTAAGCAATTTTTGTCTATTATTGAATCATACGCGCCCCTCATGACACTCTCAAGCATTGATTATCCAATTTCATCAAAAGGCTTATCACTTACGCTTACAACCCATTATCTTTCCGAAACCTAGTTTTTAAAACGTATGTTAGTACAAAAAAGAAAAAAAACTCGAAAAAGTTTTATCGTTTGGGGAACGGTAGGTGTTGTGTTCGCGCTATCAATTTTTTTAGTCTATCAAAATATTTCATCAACAAGCACTACTAAGCCGTCAGCGACATTGACGAATACATCCATTTCTAAACTACCCGTCCCAAAAGATTTTGGCCAGACAATTTTTTCAGATCCGAGATTTAACGCGATTGCAAATCCAGATAATACAAAAGATCAATTGAGTACAGTCTATGTAGACCAACTATCTGTTGAGGTGTTGTCGGAAAATTCCTTATCGGTACCGGAAGATTTTTCCGTCACAAACCCTGGATATGGCGGTAAATTATTTCTCTCATGGAAAAATTCACAAACAAATGATATGCTGCCGTCTACCGCGCTCTATAGATCCTCAGGTGTCGCATCTGGTTTTGAGCAAGTCGCGTTTCTACCCGCGTCGGTTTCAGAATATGCAGATACTGATGTAGTCAACGATCAAACGTACTATTATCGAGCGAAGGCAGTTATAGAAAATGAGCTATTCACCTCAAACCAGTTAGCCTCGGGTCAGGCTGATACAGTGCTGGACATACGTGTAGATTCTTTTGAAGGCACAAATGCTGTTGTGAGTTGGGATGGTTTTTCTCATGATTCACTTCAGGCGATTCAGATCAAACGTATCCGTGGTGGAGTTGGAAGCGTTGTTGCGACATACACGTTGGCTGATGACCCTGAAAAAATTGTTTCAGCCTTTTCCTTTGTTGATAATAATGGCGAGAGTGGAGACGCATATCAAATAATCGGTTTTTCTGCGTTCAAAGAGTCAAATTATTCAAGCACAGTAGGCGCAACACCATCAGACGTAATCCCTCCAGAAGCACCTTCTGATATCACTATTGTGAATGGTGGCGATGGTAATAGTGTTAACATTTTTTGGGCAAATCCACTTGACCCTGATTTTGATTACGTGAAAATTTATCGTTCAACTATTCAGGGCGTATTAGGAGAAGTCATTAAATCAGCGCGCACGGAATATATGCAGTTTGGCGGTACGTGTGTGAGTACAAAAAGTGAGGATGGTATCATACCAACGAATTCCACTGTCGCGAGTCCCGAAGGCGATTGTTTTGTGAATAATAATTCCCTATCAGAAGGGCAAACGTATTATTATACACTTACAGCCGTTGATACGAGCGGAAATGAATCCCCGAAACGAATTATTGGTCAAATAGGTCGAGGAAATCCATTTACATCGCTCTAGCATATGAGTGCCGATACATTAGTACAACCATCAGAAGATGTAGCAACAAAAATGAGGACAACATCCCAAAAGGATGTTATTGATGTATTAGTAGAAAAAAAATTATTGACAGCAGGACAGCTTACCACACTGCGGTTAGAGGCTGCTAAAACAGGGGCGTCGCTCATACGATTAATTGAGCAAAAAAAATTAGTGCAAGATGATAGACTCGCCCGTGCGCTATCAGGAGTAATCGGTCTCGAGTACGCTGATCTGGAAGGAAAAACAATCCCAAAAGGGATTCTTGATATTTTTCCGCATGATCTTGCGCAAAATTATGAGATCATTCCTCTAGCTAGAGACGGGAATCTATTGACCATTGGCATGGTTGATCCGACCAACTTTAAGGCAATGGAAGCGGTTGATTTTATCGCGCGAAAAAATAATTTCCGCGTTGTCTATAAGGTTATTGCGGCATCGGGTTTGCGAAATATGTTTAAGCAATATACGTCGTTGACTTCTGAGGTCGAAGAAGCGCTCGCAAGCAGTGACGAAGATCAGAAACAAATAACTGGCATTGAATCCTTGAACCTTGAAGATAAGGGTATGGAAGAGGTGGTAAAAACCGCTCCAGTTACGAAAATGGTGTCCGTTATATTAAAGCACGCGGTTGAGGGCGGCGCATCAGATATTCATATTGAGCCAATAAGTGAAGGATCGCGTGTCCGGTACCGCATAGATGGTGAGTTGCATACCTCAATTATTTTGCCACCATATGTTCATTCAGCAATTGTTGCTCGCATTAAAGTGCTATCAAATTTAAAACTTGATGAAACGCGTATTCCGCAGGATGGTCGGTTTCGTACCACACTTGAAGGCAAAACAATCGACCTTCGTGTTTCAACGCTCCCATTAATGAACCAGGAAAAAGTCGTTATGCGTATATTGGATATGTCCTCGGATTTTTTGAATCTCGTCAAACTGGGATTCATGGGTCGTGATTTAGATATTTTACGGGCAAGCGTGAAGAAATCTAAAGGATTGATTTTAGTCACCGGGCCGACTGGGTCCGGAAAATCAACATCCCTGTATTCACTCATGTCACTTATTAATACAGATGGCATAAATATTGTGACACTTGAAGACCCTATCGAATACTATATAGAAGGGATCAATCAGAGCCAGGTGAATCCTGAAGTTGGTATGACATTTGCAAGCGGACTTCGTGCAATTTTACGCCAAGACCCAGACGCTATTATGGTTGGAGAAATTCGCGACTCTGAAACCGCGGAGTTGGCAGTTCACGCGTCCTTGACTGGGCACATCGTCTTTTCAACATTGCATACGAACGACGCATTCGGGGCAATCCCCCGACTTATTGATATGAAATTAGAGCCGTTTCTACTGGCGTCATCTTTGTCTCTCATTGAGGCGCAGCGGCTTGTGCGTCGTATTTGTGACCATTGCAGAGAAGAATTTAAACTCCCCGCAGACATGCTAACAGAGGTAATGAAAGAATTTGAAACACTCGATGAAAAACAGTGGCCGGATGATATTGACCGAAATAATATCAAATTTTACCGCGGCAAAGGATGTAGTAGATGTGGTGGGACGGGGTATAAGGGACGTCTTGTTATTGACGAGGTTATAAAGATTGATGAAATTTTTCAAGAATTGATTGTAAATGGTTTTCCTATGGACCAAGTTCGTGCGCGTGCGAAAGAACAAGGCACGATGTTACTTCGTCAAGATGGATTCATAAAAACAATGCGCGGGTTGACCACAGTCGAAGAAGTTCTGCGCGTTACTCAAGTCTAATTTTTATTTTTTAGTCACACGGAATATGCCGAAAACGAAGGAAAAAACAACAAAAGAAAAGGCGACAGTGCTGCTTGTCGAGGATGACACGTTTCTGTCGGGTATGTATGCCACAAAATTAACCCTCGAAGGCTTTCACGTACAATTGGCTTCTGACGGTGAAGAGGGACTCCGGCAGGCGATTGCCGTGAAGCCAGATATTGTGCTTCTTGATATTGTATTGCCGAAAATGGATGGGTTTCATGTGCTTGAAGGAATTAAGAAAAATCCGGATACAAAAAATATTCCAGTTATTCTTTTGACAAATCTTGGACAAAAAGATGACGTTGATCGCGGTTTGTCGCTAGGTGCCATCGACTATCTTATCAAAGCGCATTTTATGCCGTCTGAAGTAGTCGCGAAGGTCAAAAAAATCGTTAACTCTTAATTAATCATGTTGCAGGCAAGCCAACAACAATCATTTGCCCGAATCCTCACAACAGTTGCGGAGTTGAAAGCAACGGATTTGCATTTGACCATCGGAACACCGCCGATAGTGCGCGTTGATGGCGATTTAAAAGTGCTTGAGACAGAAGATGTTATTACACCTGAAGTGGTCCAGGCGCTCGTTGACGGATTACTGTTAGACGGGCAAAAGCAGCAATTGGAAGCCCATAAAGATATTACCGTTTCACAATCATTCATGGATCGCATTCGCTTTCGCATGAACGTTTTTTATCAAAAAGGATTTTTATCAATTTCAATGCGCTTCATACCTGGTCAGATTCCTCCAATTACATCGTTGGGACTACCAAAGCCCGTTGAAGAATTTACGAAGATTGAACGTGGTCTCGTGCTAATTACGGGCCCATTTGGTTCGGGAAAGACGACAACCGCAACCTCGTTAGTTCAAAAAATAAATACAGAACGAGCGGAACACATCGTTACCGCTGAAGATCCGGCAGAATATATTTTCAATAATGATAAAAGTGTGATTGAACAGCGAGAAGTAGGACGTGACGCGGCATCGATAATGTCTATCCTCGAGCTTGCGGATCGTGAAGATGTAGACGTTATTGTTGTTTCAGGGTTGAAAGCTTCAGATGTTATTCGAAAAACTCTTGACTTGGCTATGACTGACCGACTTGTTATTGCCACGATGGCAGCCGATTCAATTCCGCACGCGCTTCAGTCTATTATTGCGGCATATCCCGAAGACCAGCGCGCAAATGCACAGAGCCTGTTGTCGGAGGCACTGCAGGGAGTGGTGTGTCAACAATTGGTGAAGCGAATTGGTGGTGGACTTATCTTGGTGCCAGAGCTACTTATCCCAAATACCGCGGCGCGGTCGGTTATTCGTGAGGGGTCATTTTCACAGCTTATCAATATTACACAAACATCGCGTGAACATGGTATGATTGCACGAGATACGGTGTTAGCTCAATATGTGCAACAAGGCGTAATTACATTGCAGGATGCCCGTGCGTATGCGCATGATCCAGAACAGATTGAAACAATGAGTCGACGATACTAATATGGCAGTCTTTGATTACAAAGCACGTGATAGTGAAGCACAGTTAATTAACGGGGCGGTTGTTGCTGCAAGTGAAAATGTTGCATACGATACGCTGAAAGAGCGGGGACTGACTATTATTTCCCTTGATGAACGCAAAGAGGGGAAGATGATGCAAAACCCACTCAATGTGTTCAACCGGGTCAAATCGAAAGAGTTGGTTATTTTTGCGCGTCAGCTTGCCGTTATGATTAACGCGAATGTGCCAATCGTCAGATCACTCAAAATTTTGCTTCGCCAAACAGAAAATGTAAAATTTAAAGTTATTCTTTCCGACGTATTGGATGAAGTAGAGGGGGGCGCGAAATTATCTGCAGCATTACAAAAACATCCAAACGTTTTTAACAACTTTTTTGTGTTTATGGTTCGTTCTGGTGAGACAACCGGTAAGTTAGATGAAGTGTTAGAGTATCTCGCGACGCAAAAAGAAAAAGATTATGACTTGGTGTCAAAAGTCCGTGGAGCCATGACCTACCCTATAGTGCTCTTAGGTGGTGTACTCGTAGTGGGTATCGGTTTAACATTGTTTGTTCTGCCGTCGTTACTGGATGTCTTTGCGCAGGGCGGCGCAGAACTTCCATTACCGACTCGGATACTTATTGCGTTTGTTAATTTCACAAAAACGTATTGGTACCTCATCTTTTTGGGGCTTGGAGCTTTGATTGTCGGTTTTATGATGTTTAAGAAGACCAAACGAGGCAAACGGGTTTGGGATTTGACCAAAGTGAAAATGCCTCTTTTTGGAGGAATCTTTAGAAAACTTTATTTGTCTCGCATGGCACGGTCAATCGCGACGCTCTTAGCGGCCGGTGTTCCTATTTCACGAGCTTTAGAAATTACGGGTGACGTGGTTGATAATTGTGCCTATCGAGAAATTATTTCAGAAACCATCAGTGAAGTTGAGGGTGGTAATTCAATTACGACAGCGTTTGTAAAAAGCAAATATGTACCGCTTATGATGTCTCAAATGATGGCGATCGGTGAGCAATCAGGCCGTATGGATCAGATTTTGGGCAAGGTTGCGGATTTTTTTGACCGAGAATTAGAGAATGTAATAGCTAATTTAGTGACGTTGATGGAGCCAGTTATATTGATGATTATGGGTGGCGCTGTTGGCTTTCTTGTTGCCGCAATTCTATTGCCGATTTACAATCTTTCCAGCGCAATTTAGAACAAACAAGGGTGTGGATAAGTTGACTTTTGCCTTTTTTTGTGCTACAATAATTATATCTGAACAAGTTATTTTAAACGGCAAAGGTTTTTCCTTCGAATTGCTCGAAGGCGAATGGGTGGTCGGTGGTGAGGTACTGATCACTGATCATCGCACGAGATGATCCCTAAAAAACTTTTTCGTTTATCAGAGGAAGGGAGGTGAGATACATGACACACGTACAAACAAAAAAAGGGTTTACCCTTATTGAGCTTCTCGTGGTTATCGCCATTATTGCAATTTTGTCCGCTATCGGACTTGTTGCATTAAACGGTGCCCGTGAAAAAGCTCGTGACGCACAACGTCGCTCCGACATCGCACAGATTCGTACTGCGCTTTCTTTGTATTACGATGACAATGGCAGCACCTATCCTGTGACGGTTACGGGTGACACAGTGACATCTGTCGACAGAAGTGAAAATTCTGCCGGTGAACAGGCTACAGGTTATGGAGCAGATAATGTCTTCAGCGGAGACGCAACAACTTGCGTTGCTGCCGGTGATGACGTTGCCGCAGGCGGATATGGAGTTTTGTCACAATGTGGTGCGCTTACAACAAACTATCTCGCACAGACGCTTAAAGGTCCAACAGCTGGATCAAATAGCGGTACAGACGACACCCACGACTATTATGGGTATGTTGACAACAATGCCATAGTAGGTGGTAGTGCAACAGACTATGTTGTCTCTACACAACTTGAGGCAGCTGGTGGTACTAATTTTTACGCTATCAACGCTTCAGGGACTGTTACGGATATTCTTGATGCAGAAACATCATCAGCTGATTGTTCAGTCTCTCCGTGCGGATACTAGTATTCTAGGAAAGAATTATTTAGAAATCTCCCTATTTTGGGTCATGCCCGAGAAGGGAGATTTCTTTTTTAGAGTAATATTTGATAAACTTGATGCATGACCACATCTGATTATTTATACTGGATTTCACGGATTTTTTTTGCCATTGTTTTTCTCTGGTTAGGAGTAATCGCTTTTCGCAATCGGAGTATACCAATAAATAAAAGTTGGTGGCTTTTTTTGGTGTATATTGGTGAATGGATTATTGAAATCAGCTTCAGAGCATATTTTTCCTACACTGCTGCGCTTGCCGCAGATAAAGTAAATGGCTATTCTCTTGAGGTGTTTCGCATATATCTTTTGCCAAATTTGCAGAAATTGCTCGAGCGTCAAGCTATGATGATTCTTATTGCGGGCGTTGTTTGGTTTTTGCTTGCCGTGTATGCGCGTCGAACTCATGAAGAAAAACTTGATTTAGCTGATGTAAATGTTTTTACCTTTGGTGTTCTTGTCTCAGGGTGGCCAAACTTTTTTATTTATTTGGGGTTGGTGTTTATTTTTTCAGCACTCTTTCTTGCAACGGCACTTGCTATCAAAAAGATGCAACGCATGACCGTGACACCTTTT
The DNA here is from genome assembly GCA_964524365.1 of uncultured Gammaproteobacteria bacterium. Lineage (GTDB taxonomy): Bacteria > Patescibacteriota > Patescibacteriia > PEXW01 > CAZGDO01 > CAZGDO01. The sequence continues at coordinate 16,551 of CAZGDO010000005.1, forward strand.
TTTGCGCTCGCAGGGATTGTGATATTATTTTGGGGCTGGCAGATTAGTCATTTCGTGGGGTTATATGCACTTCGATAATCAAACAAAAAAAGGATTTACACTTATTGAGCTTCTCGTCGTTATAGCTATTATTGCTATTTTATCTGTTATTGGCATGACACAGCTCGCGCGCGCGCGGGAAAAGGCGCGTGACTCAGAACGACGTATTGACATGTCTCAAATCCAACATGCGTTTATCTCTTATTATGATGATCATAATCAACACTATCCACTTGTTGCTGATGTTACTCAAGATCCGATCATTCCAGATCACTCGTTGACGCCAACAGAGGCAGCGTCAGGAATTTTTGCAACAGGTGGCTTGCTTATTCCTGCATACCTTGATCATGAATTTGTTGATTCCCAAAAAGGCGCAGACGGACATGGGTATCATTATGTCGCGAATTGTGACACAACTGATTGTGTTGGAGCGACCGGTGCCACTGATTATGTATTTTATACTCAACTCGAAGTAGGGGGATTTTATTACGCACTCAATCCTGCTGGCAGAATTTCAGATGTTTTTAATGAATACACCGTAGCTCCTAGTTGCCCACAAGGTACTGGCAACTGCACTCCACCCAGCTAAGCTAAAAACACCCCCCCAATACAAAGACAGTCTTAAAAGATGGTTTAAAGACAGTCTTAAACAGCCCCTAGAAGACTGTCTTTAATCTTGCGGGTCATCAAAAGCTTCTTTTGGTGATATTTTATTAAGCACGGAAATTACAACAGAAGAAGAGCTCAAATCAAAAAATAACCCTAATTCCTGGATTAGTTGGTGATCGCACATTGAGTTATTTGTAGTAGTTTCCAGATACTCTTTGTAACTACTCCATGTGTATGCCTGAGGTTCGCTACAAAGATTTGCTTTTATTGGGTTTAAGTGAATGTATCCTATAAGATAGGACGCATATTCGTTAGAACCTAAAGTTTTTTGTTTGTAACGTCCCTGAAAGAGATGTCCAACCTGGGAATATTTTTTGTTAAAAAATTTTGAATAACTTGTATGAAGAGAAGCCATCAATTTTTGAGGACATTGTGTTGAATTTTGTTTAAGCAATAGGTGTATGTGATTTGGCATTAGACAATAGGCAATAATGGAGAAATTATTTTCTTTCGAATACGTTTTTAGCCTCAAAAGATAAAAGGAGAAATCGTCATTATCAAGAAAGATATTTTTTTTGTGATTCCCACGGTTGTAGATGTGATATATCTCCCCCTTTGCTGAATCTTTATATGTGCTTGTGCCCATCATATTATATATTACGAATAAGCCACCGGGGCAATATTCGGGGCATCTAAATTTTATCCAAATTCATCCCACCTGTCAAGGACTGTCTTAAAAGATGGTTTAAAGACTGTCTTAAAAGATGGTTTAAAGACTGTCTTGTTTATTTGTTTTGCGCTTAATGGCGACACAGCGTTGATTTTTTGCTACACTACAGTCATGGCAAAACCAAAAGGCTTAAGCATGATACAAATCCTGATTCTCGTACTTATTATCTTTGCGGTTGGTGCGGGTGTTTTTCTTGTGATCCGTGAGGAACGCGCACAAACACGGGATGCAAAACGCATGGCTGACATGGCTCGGCTTTCAGCCGCATTCTTTGAGTTGTATGCTACCGATGGGTCATATTTTGCTGCGACTGAAGGTGGGTGCGCCGAAGAGGGTGTTTCGGTCGCGACGTGCAATTTAAGCGCATATTTGCCAGATATTTCAACATTCAAGGACCCGAAAGGTGGAGCATATCCAGTGCAGGGTGTTCCGGGGGAGGCAACCTTTGTCGTGCTTTTCACGCTAGAACGGAACTATAATTTCTATGCCGCTGGCACGCACGCGCTAACGCCCCAGGGGATTCAGTAGGTCGCCCACAAAACTTACTTTTTTGCTATACTAGAGGATATGCAAGCTACCCTGATTATTGTATTTGCGCTCTTAGGTACGAGCATTGGAAGCTTTCTTAATGTTGTTATTTACCGTCTGCCACGACGGAAGCCGTTTTGGCGTTGGGGTGAACGGTCATATTGTCCGAATTGTAAAAAAACGCTTGAACCCCGAGACCTTGTTCCTATTTTGAGTTTTGTTGTACTGCGCGGGAAATGTCGCCATTGCAAGAAACGCATTTCGTGGCAGTACATTCTTGTTGAAAGCCTCACCGCCGCGTTGTTTGGTATAAGCGTAGGTGTATTCGGGTTGTCACTCGAGTTGCTCTATGCGCTTGTTATTATTTCATTTGCTATTCCGTTGGTCATCATTGACGCGCGACATAAAGTTATTCCTGATGCGCTTTCAATCCCGTTTATAGTTGTCTGTTTAGTGATTGGTGAGCTATCAGGACTTGCGTGGTATGAACCGCTCGCGGGAGCCGCAATCGGCGCGGCATTTTTTTGGCTCCAGTGGTTTTTATCAAAAGGAAGATGGGTGGGGAGTGGTGATATTCGTGTCGGCGCGGCCATGGGTGCGTTGTTGGGGTGGAAATATATTTTTGCCGCACTGATTGTGTCGTACTTGCTTGGGACATTGTATTCTGTGGTCGTGTTACTTGCAAAAAAGAAAAAACTTGGGAGTACCATCGCGTTTGGTCCCTTTTTGGTTGTTGGGCTTTTAATTGTCTATTTCTGGGGGCACGACATAGTCAACTGGTACTTCAATGCGTATTGGTTGTTTGATAAAGGATATTAAATATGAAAGTACGTCGTGGGTTTACATTAATTGAGGTAGTAACGGTTATAGGAATTTTTACTTTGTTATCAGCTTTAGTTATATCAAACCTGCAGCGTGGCAAGCAAACTCAAGTTTTACGTGAAACATCACAACGACTTGTCGATGATGTGCGCCAGATGCAAAATAAAACGTCGGTTGGGTCCGCATTGAATATTTGTAAACGAAACAAAGGAGTTGATCTGACTACATTTACAGATATATATCAGGAAGAATGCGTGCTTGGCAGTCCTTGTTCTTCGGTTGAATATACCTGCACCCGTGTAGCCCCAATTGGTGGATATGGGATATTTTTTGATCGTACAAAATTATCACAATATACGCTGTACGGGGATTTTAGCTCAGTTGTAAAACGAAACGGTTATAATGGAATTCCCGTTCAGTATGAGGGGAAAACATATACCGATAGTTTTTTGAGTGACGTTACATTCCCTGAAAATGTTGTGATTGCGTCAGTATGGATTGTTCCACAGTTTAACCAGACCGCGGGACTGGTGTATACCCAAGGAGAGGCCGAAAATGGCAATAAAAATTGTTATATACCGACTGACGGAAACATTGAACCATTTTCATCATCTCAGAATTTTTCAATCGCCTGGATAGCGCCAACCGCAAAAATGTATGCGGTGTTAATTGTGGATGATTCGCATGGCGCTTGCCCGGATTACATTATAAATATATTATTAAAGCATACAAAAGCTAACACCTGCCGTCTTATCACACTAAATGGCGCTAGTGGGTTGGTTGATGAAACAGCAGACCCTTTATGTCAAATACCACTATGAGAAAAGGGACAACACTCATCGAGCTCGTCATTGCGCTTGGCATAATCATTACTGGGTTATTGACTGTGGTCGGGTTGATTGCGCGGTCAATTGATGTAGGGACAAAATCTCGAAATGAAATCGTTGCGCTTGGGCTTGCGCAAGAAGGTATCGAGGCGGCGCGGGCTATTCGGGACAGCAACAGTCTCGCGATTGAGGCCGGGGATTCTTCTGTCACTGCGTGGAACATGAGTTTGTCTGCGCTGTCGGGCGCGGTCTACGACTACACCGGAGTCCCGGTTGTTGATTATAATTACACAGCATTTCCTGGAAACGTTATAGATGGTCCTTGGAAGGTTGATTTTAGCGTTAATACAATTGCTGATACAGGCGCGCAATTAATGCAACATGGCGGAGGAGGCGCATATGACGGGTTGTTTTTCCAAGATCCCACAGTTGCACCAAATAATGTAACCATTTTTAGCACCGAGTATTCACGGCTACTCACACTTGAACCAATTTGTGAATCTGGTCAGTACCTGACAGTAGAATTAGGTATAGCCGAACAAGATCTATCATCAGCAGATGTGTGTCCGAACAGTCAAATTGGTGTTCATATTATTTCGCTCGTCAGTTGGCCTGCGCAAAATGGAAATAGCGAAACCGTGAGATTAACCCACGACATATATGATTGGAGATAAACATCCGAAAGGGTTTTCGTTGTTTGAAACAGTCGTTGTGCTGACTATTTTTTCTTTAGCTATTTTGTTGGTGGTAACAATTTTTTCAAACGCATCAAATTCCCAGCGTCGGCAAGCCATTTCGCAGAAAGCGCTTGGAGATGCGCGGCAATTACTCAACACATTGTCTCAACAGGTAAACACACAACGCGTTGATTATAATTTTTATAAAGGCAAAAGCGTTTACGATGATGGCGGGGGGACAATTACGGATGCTAGTTGCGTGACATTCGAGGGTGATGATCAATGTAACTTATTAAATCCTGTTTCCATTCTTGCGCTCATAAACGACCAAGGCCAGCGCACAAGATATTGGTTCGATGAAGCTAACCAAGATTTGCTTGTCTGTACGGATGACCCTGGCGTTGCTCCTCGGGACTGTAAATATAATTCAGGAAATTACATAAGCGTAAAACCGGACTCTGTTTCATTCACCCGTGTACAGTTTTTTATAAATCCAATTGCCGATCCAGGATATCGTGGAGCTGCTATTCCTTGCTCAAACTCCGAGGCCTGTACATGCTACCGAGATTCTAGTCCCTCCGGCAGTGGTCATTTGGCGAATGATCCAGTTGAAGGCGGATGCCCCGACTGGACGAGTGGATATTGCTCGGCTACAAATTACTGCGCTGTGCCGAATGCCCAGCCGACCGTTACAACCGCGCTTGAGATAGAAGGAACCGGACTTTCCGCAGGGCATGTTCGCGTGCCTTTGCAATTTACCGCAACATCACGTATTTATGACCGTTAAGCTACCGCAGAACAAACATCCGCAAGGCGTCACATTACTTTTGGTCATGTTGATACTTTCGATTGTTTCAAGTGTTGCGTTGGCAGTTACATTTTTAATCGTACGGCAATTTGAACAAGGCACGGACGTTAGAAAAGCAATTGAAGCGCAGGATGTCGCAGACACAGGCGTTGAGAAAATATTATATGAAGTGAAAAGTAAGCGAGCTGGCTCCGCAAATACTTTTGTGAATGATTTGAAAACTGATTATATTTGTGACGATCCACTCAACAAAGGGATTCTTGAGAATGGTGAGTTTTGTGTTGATCCTGAAGCGTCGTATGAATATGAAGATCAACTGCAAACTTCTTTGCAGGAGAATGAAAATGTCACACTGGATTTGTTTGATCCAGCCGGTCCGGGCGGTGATGAGGTAACAGCCATCGACATATCAGGGTCTGCTGATTCGGGCGCATGGATTGAGGTTTCATGGATTGGGTGGACTGTTGAAGATGGATCATTTACATATTTGCCATCGACGACAAAACAGTATTTCCGAGGAAGCGAAATTTTATCCACAAAGCGATTGATTTTTAAAAAGACAGCCGTCGATCATGGAGACTCATCGAACGTATATTTTGTAAACAATCCATTTGTGACTGGCTTAGAAAATTTAGGCCAATGCACTGACAACCAATTGGAATCTCAAGGGTGTCTTACTACAACCGATGCAACACCAGTCAATTACATTGTGCGCATTAAGGCTTTATTTGGCGATGTGCCCGATTTAGCAGTGAAAGCGTACACGAATTGTGTTGGGTCTGACGCGTGCCCAAATCCAGTTTCGGTCGGCTTGCCTGCACGCGTCGCGGTGAAGGTTATTGGCAGAACGTCAGACGTATTGCAGGCCGTTCAACTTTCGATCCCATGGAAGTTTTCGCTTGCTGGGCTTTATGATTACGCGTTACTTTCTACAGGAAAATTAGAAAAATCACTTTCCGCGAACCCTGGATTTTATAGCACGGGTACCATCCAGGCTGAGCAAGGAATTCAACTTACGGACTATTCCATTGCGGCGTTACCAAACACACAACCAGATGTGCCATTTCAATGCAGTGAAAGTGATTGTGCTGCATGGACAAGTTCATGGGTAACGGTGAATAAAAATACCGGAGACAATGCTTCGACACAGAAAGTCCGTTGCGCATTTGAGCCCGATATTGACGCATCTGGTGGGGCGACCTGTGGGTTTGATGATGAGTCTGGTCGTATGTCGTACAGCTTATCTAGTTTCGATTTGGGGGAAGCAACAAATCCACAAGGCGTTACCTATCGTAAATCATATTACCTAAATTATCGCGCACGGCTTTCTGCGTCTTCACTCAATGAGGCGATGGAAATTTACTATTGCGATACAAATGACAATTGCTACAAGGTGCAACAGACACTTGATGAAGGAACTGGTACTTACCCTTCTAGCTTGTACCCAAATCGTGATAAAGATGGGTGGGCAACGTGTAGCGCGCTTGTGTCATTGAAATCTGACGACACGTTGCAATTCCGCGCAAATCCGAATTATGTTCCTAATACGGACGAGCAAAGCCCGCATCTTGATTGGTTTAATATTTCCACTGTGGCATTTGTTGGTCAAAATAATTGTACATTCACGCCGGTTACGTATTCGAGAGACTCGTATGCTTTTCCAGTTACCGCGGGAACGCAAATAGTAAATACGTGTGATCAAAGGTCAGTAACTTTGACCGATCGTTGTGATGTATGGACGGGCTGGTTTGGGTATCACCGCGTAGCACACCAATACAATGGATCTACCATCCCGTCCTATTCGTGCAATAAGACGTTAGGGACATGTTCCCTTGAAAGCAGTAATACCTCACTGGGCATTGAAGTCGGATTTACCTATCCTTTGCAATATGAGACTACTCCAGGTACGTTTTCACCAAAAATTGCCGAAGGTGATTATTATGTAACCGTGAAAGGTGTTTTAAACCTTAATGCAGGAAACCAAAATCAGAATGATAATTTTATTTTTGATATTGGGAATTTTTTGGATAATCAAAGTACATCACCAATGGGCATTAGCAATTATGCCACGAAATATCTGCCTGGATTGAATTATTTAAATATGTATCGAGCGCAAGGGCCATATGGACCCTTGCCATTAGGTGATGGAACAGCTGGCGGTGGCGCAAATGGATGTGTGCTTCCAAAACAGATGCGAGTGATTTCAGGCAACGCCGCTTCTATTACGATAAGTGACTCAGATAGTAGTTTAAAGCCGACTCTTGATATTGATTCATTCACTCTTTCTCATACCCCGCCGAAAGATTCATCGGGGAATTATGTACCATTGTGCCCAATGTTGAGTGGTACCCCAAGCGCGCAATGGATACAACCATCCACATCGAATAGTTTTTTTGCGCCACTCACCGGGCCAAACACAAGCCCGCCCGCGATATTTTTCAAAGTTAACGGTGAAGCAGCTCAAGGCTCAACCATAATCGATCACATAGAAGCGCATGCAACAATGGAGGCCGCGCCATTTACTGATTATATTTTGGATCCAATTAGCCCGCCAGATGTAGTGAATCCATTTCGTTTCATTTGGCCGTATAGTGCTGACCCATGGTCCCCAATCCCACCAGACGGCCAATATACTTTATCGGCCGTTGCGGTCGACGCAAATGGTTTTACAACAAACCCACCAACGACTATCACGGGCGTTACCATCGATACCCTAAAACCACAGGTATCAGCAAGTTATGTGGGTGAAAATCCGTTTAAAGAGGAAGTAATAGATGGGGTAACACACATCAAAACCACAGTTACCGCAACGGATCTAAATGGTATCTCAAATATGTATGTGTATTCAGTCGCCGAAAATCGAATTGTCGCGTATTGTAACCCGCCATCGGGGACGTATCCTAGTACATTTAACTGTAATGTTGACTTTGTTCCACAGGCGTCACCTTGGGATCAAGGAAGTTTCTCAGTGATTGCAAACGACAGGGCGGGTAATAATAATTCAAAGTCTTATTATTCCGATACTGCTGCGCCAACAGTGGATCCGTTTGTTATCACCCAAACTGGTCCAAATCCAGACGGCTCATATACTGGGACAGTTACAATTACAGCTACGGATACAAATCCAGTTGGCACAGGTAGCATTAAAAAGATACAGCTCTACTCGGGCATTGAAGCTGGGTATGTGGGCTCGGCGTGCGATTATTCTACCCCATACAACACGTCAGAGTCGTGTGGCATTGTCTTCTATACCCTCTATCCACTTAATAATGGCGATTTTTATGGATACGCAATTGATGCGAACGGGAACGTGGGTTCATATCATTTCGATCTAGATACGCAAAATCCGACATACTCCTTTTTCACGGGGGATGGTACGCCCGTGGCTTCTAAGACTACATATAAAGATACGGTTACCATGCGCGCGACTGTTGCGGATGCACAGTCGGGACTTGATTATGTTGAAATGTGGACTTATCGGTTAGGGTCCGGAGGGATTCATACCAACTACACCCCAATCGGTACATGTGATTATAACGGAGAGAATTCAGCAACTTGCCAGATTTCCTGGAACGTTGACGCGCTTTCAGGTACTTCGCGTATTTGGCCGCTTGGTATTGGATATTATATTGAGTTGCGAGTTCGGGATGTTCGCGGACGCATGATTTCACCTTCATGGGGACCGGTCGAGATAATCAATTAGCGCATTGGCGTTACGATTAAACCATCATCGTTGACCGTAACTTTGAGCCAGTGATAGTCGGCAGAAAAAATTGACGCAAAAATATCCTGCGGAGGCTGTCCACCACCACCCGAAATATAATCAGGAATACTATGGTTCGTATTTGTGTTGTCGTGAATAATAAATGGAAATTCCAAATAAGTGTGAATGTGTCCGTTGAAAATCGCTGTAATATCGTATTTTGAAATGATTGTTTGGAATATTTCGTTTGATGCGCGAGATGTTTTTGTTTCGTCATCCCCGAGCGTCGCAGCAAGCGGATAATTGAAGGGGCGGTGGTAAGCGAGAATTATTTTTTTTCCATTTGCAGATTGTAAATCTTTTTCAAGCCAATCCAATTCAGTGTCACTGAACCCAACTTTTCGTTCTGCGTTATCGAGAAGCACAAGATGGATTTGCTTAAAGTCAATGCTTCTCGGGATTGTACCAAACGCTTCCATGAAAGCGGTCTGATCCGGGTCATCGTAGGTGTCATGGTTTCCTGGGATAGCATAAAACGGTACCCGCAGATTGAAAGTTTGTTGAAACGTAACCAGCTCATCGATTTCTGCTTTTCCGCCGTTTGCGACAAGATCACCTACGTGCAGCACAAACGCTACGTCCGGATCTTTTGCGATTTGTCCGAACAATCTAGTGTATTCGCTGTTTATGCCTTCATTGTCTCCAATGACCGCGAATGTCGTAGTATTTGTCTCCTTTGATTCTTTCTTGCCAGAAAAAAGGTTGATTGTACAGCCAATGAGAAAAAAAAGCGCTATAATAGAGAGGAAGAGTATTTTTTTCATAATGAGTCTTAAGGGTAGCAAATTTACTATGACAGAAAAAGAGGCGCATCGTAGAATAGAGAAACTCCGCGCAGAAATCAATCATCATCGATACCTGTATCACGTGCGTGATCGGCAGGAAATTTCTGACGCGGCGTTGGATTCCTTGAAGCACGAGCTTGATGTGCTTGAAAAACAGTTTTCGCAATTCATTACACCTGACTCGCCAACGCAGCGAGTCGGCGGTTCCCCACTAAATAAATTTATAAAGGCGCCGCACGATGTTCGCATGATGTCATTAAATGATGTTTTTAGTTTTGAAGAACTCGCGGAATGGGAAACACGGGTTAAGAAACTACTTGGAAGAACGCCTGGTTATTATGCCGAGTTAAAAGTTGATGGACTTGCCATGAGTCTCACGTATGAAAATGGCCAGTTGGTTCGTGCGGCAACGCGTGGCGATGGACGTATTGGTGAAAACGTCACCGTCAATGCTCGCACGATTGAGGCTATACCATTGCGACTCATAGACTATACAAAAAAATACCCCCAGGCCCCGAAACGAATCGAAGTCAGAGGAGAGGTATATATGTCAAAAAAACAATTTAAGTCGTTGAACGTCGAGCAAAAGAAAAAAAATCTTGAGCCGTTTGCAAATCCACGAAACGCCGCAGCCGGCACAGTGCGCCAGCTTGATCCACGCATAACAGCATCGCGCAAGTTATCATTTCTTGCGTACGAATGCGCCTCTGAGATTGGAGTTGATTTGCATTCTGACATCCATGTGTTTTTGCAGGACATTGGTTTTCCAAGTGGTGTTTTGCTGAATCGAATATGTAAAGACATACAAGAGGTTGAAATGTTTCATGCGCAAACAACAAAAATTCGTGATTCACTAGATTTTTGGGTTGATGGCGTTGTTGTAAACGTAAATTCGATTGCTGATTTTCGCACAGTAGGATTTGTTGGAAAAGCTCCGCGTGGCGCTGTTGCCTACAAGTATCCAGCTGAACAGGCAACGACGATTGTTGAAGACATTGGTATCCAGATCGGTCGGACTGGCGTGTTGACACCTGTCGCGCATTTGCGTTCCGTGCAAGTTGCAGGCACAACCGTTTCTCGCGCGACACTTCATAACGAAGACGAGATAAAACGACTAGGTCTTAAAATTGGTGATACGGTAATCGTTGAAAAAGCCGGAGACATTATACCAGACGTTGTTGGGGTATTACCGAGCTTGCGCACAGGGAAAGAAAAAAAATTTCACATGCCGACACACTGCCCAATGTGCAATTCGAAAGTGGTGAAGAAACCGGGAGAGGTGAATTGGTATTGCGCTAACGCAAAATGCTTTGCTATTCAGCAGGAGCAACTAGAACACTTTGTTTCAAAAGCGGGGTTTGATATTGAGGGATTGGGTCCGAAAATTTTAGAGCAACTCAGAGCCGCTGATTTAGTGAAAGCTCCTGCGGATTTATTTATATTAACACGCGAGGATCTTGAACCTCTCGAACGGTTTGCGGAAAAATCCGCTGATAATTTACTGCAGGCAATCAGAGAAAAAAAGACCATAGCGTTCCATCGCTTCATTTACGCGCTCGGCATACGACACGTAGGTGAGCAAACTGCTCGAGCACTCGCGGATCATTTCGGATCCATAAAACGACTCCTCGCCGCGACGCAAGAAGAACTGCAAGCTGTGCCTGATATTGGAGATGTTGTCGCGCAATCATTGCACGCATATTTTCGATCTACTGACGGTGAACAGCAAGTATCTTCATTGCTTTCACACATTACTCACATTACCCATAACAAATCCACACAACAAAAGGAAGGTCGGCTAATCGGCAAAACAGTTGTCGTAACAGGGACTCTCAAGCACTACTCACGAGACGAGGCAAAAGAAGCAATACGGGCCGCGGGTGGTAAATGGTCCTCATCAGTGAGCAAAAAAACACATTACGTTGTCGCGGGCGCAGATTCGGGATCAAAAGAAAAAAAAGCTCGTGATGTAGGTGTTCAAATTATCAATGAAGCGACATTTGAGCAATTGCTTGGAAAAACGAAAAACTCATGATAGAGTACAAAGCATGCAGTTCCAAGATGGCGACATAAAAAAACTGGCGGATCTTTCCCGAATTACGCTAACCGAGCATGAATTGGGGTTGTTTCGAGATCAACTGACCAGCGTGCTCGCGTATGTTGAACAGATAGCCACCGTTGATGTTTCGGGCGTTCACACACCATTTTCAGCAGAAGTACGCTTACGCGCTGATACACCAGAAAAATCAACCGCTACAAATAAAGAGTTAATGAACGCAGCGCCCCACGTAGAAGAGGGGCATATTAGTGTCTTAAGTGTGAAATAAATGAAGTGGCAGACAGTTGCCGGCGCACGCGCAGGCCTCACGCAGAAATCATTTTCGTCGCTTGAGCTTGTAGATTTTTATCTCGAGCGTATCACAACCCTTGATCCATCAATCAATAGCTTTCTTTTGGTTCGACGTGAGCAGGTACAAGAAGAGGCGCGGATTGCAGATGAGCGAATCCAGAAAGGGAACGCGCGTCCACTTGAAGGTATTCCGTTTGCCATTAAAGATAATATGACATTGAAGGGCGAGCTTACTACAGCGGGTTCAAATATTTTGAAAGAGTATTCCGCTGTCTATACGGCAACTTCAGTACAGAGACTCCATGATGCTGGAGCGATTTTTTTGGGCAAAACAAATATGGATGAATTTGCGATGGGTTCGTCAACAGAGCATTCGGCGTTTGGGTCGACAAAAAATCCGCACGACTTGACGCGTGTCCCTGGTGGCTCCTCGGGCGGTTCAGCGGCCGCCGTTGCCGCGGATTTGTGCGCAGCAGCGCTTGGTTCAGATACAGGTGGATCAATAAGACAGCCTGCGAGTTTTTGCGGTGTTGTCGGTTTTAAGCCGACATACGGTCGAGTGTCGCGTTTTGGTTTGATTGCCATGAGTTCCTTATTAGATCAAATTGGTCCACTAACAAAAACAGTCGAGGACGCAGCGATTGTCTATGAAGCTATCGCGGGTGAAGATCCACGCGACGCGACTTCAGCGACAAAAAAAGTTGCAAAGAGTCACATTAAGACAAAAACATTTTTGAAAGGAAAACGGTTTGGAATTCCCAAATCATTTTTAGGATATGAAATAGATTCGTCCGTACAAAGCGCGTTTGATCAAGCTGTTACAGGTCTTCGTGCGGCTGGGGCAGAGGTACAAGAGGTTGATATCCCATTGTCCAAATATAGTTTAGCCGTCTATTACGTGATGGTGACAAGTGAGATTGCGTCTAACTTGGCACGGTACGATAGTATCAGGTATGGGACCAGGGTAGCGGCGGATGATTTGCTTGGTCAGTACATTGCAGCGCGTACAACAGGATTTGGTGAAGAAGCAAAAAGAAGAATTCTGCTTGGCACCTTCACACTTTCAAAAGGGTATAGAGATAAATACTATAAGCAGGCATTAGCTGTTAAAGAAGCAATTGGAGCGCAATTTGACGAGGCGCTTTCGCAGGTTGATGCTCTATTATCACCAACTTCGCCGACGCCACCGTTTGCACTTGGCGAAAAATTTGAAGATCCACTCACTATGTATTTGTCAGATTTATTTACCGTCTCTTCAAATATTGCGAACCTTCCGGCAATTTCATTACCGCTTTCCTACACGCGAGTTCCTGTGGGTTTTCAATTGATGGGTAAACGGTTTGGGGACGCGGATTTACTTACCCTCGCGTCTGCGTGTGAAGACCTTTTTGGTAAAGCCACTCCTGCGCAGGTCAAGGAAGAGGGCAAAGGTTGATTTTCTTTCCTTTATTCAATACAATACACACATGGCAGACCAACAAGTAATAAAAGTAGCTTTGATCGAGGATGATCACATGCTCTCGGACATGTATAAAATTAAGTTCGAAAAAGAGGGTTTTGCCATTGCTACCGCCGCCGATGGAGCGGAAGGGCTTGAAGTAGTTGAGAAAGAACAGCCAGACATAATATTGCTTGATGTTATTATGCCCCGCATGGATGGATTTCAGACACTGCAAGAATTACGAGCACGTGGGATCCGAACGCCAGTTATTTTGTTGACAAATCTCGGACAAGAAGAAGATATTAAAAAGGGTCGCGAGCTCGGCGCAACTGATTATTTTGTGAAATCCAATTTTACGCCCGACGCCATTGTCTCTAAAGTAAGAATCGTTTTACAAAATTCATAACAGACGCACGTATGCCTTCCACACATGAGCGAACATTAATTATAATCAAGCCAGATGCGATTCAACGTAATCTTATTTTTGACATACTCGGACGCTTTGAACGAAAAGGTTTGAAGCTTGTCGGCATGAAGATGATATCCATTAAAGATACATTGATTCGCCAGCATTACGCGCATCACGTTGAGAAACCATTTTTCGAGGATTTAAAATCATTTATGCAATCAACTCCGGTTATAGTTATGGTGTGGCAGGGGGTTGAAGTTGTCCGTATTGCACGTCAATTGATCGGTGCGACGTCCGGTCGCAAAGCTGATATTGGTACAATCCGTGGGGATCTCTCAAACAGCATAAGTAGGAACATCGTCCACGGCTCTGATTCGGTTGAAGCTGCAAAAGAAGAGGTATATCGCTTTTTCAAAGAGGAAGAACTCTTTGACTGGCACAAAACCGATACGCAACATATCTACGCGCCTGACGAATAGGGTGTAGATTTTTTCAATACAAAAAAATCTAAACATTTTTCATTGTATAGCACGTAGCTTTATTTTGTCGCTTTTTGTTGCTTTACAGTTGCCTTGAGGCGTTTTGTTGCTGTTCGAATGCAGTTTGTGCACGCCTGACGTCGTTTTCCGTTTACAAGCAATGATTGCAGATTTACTTTCTGCTTTTTGATTGTTCCTATGTGGGAGTGGCTTCGTGACATAGACTTTAAACTGCCACGTCCACAGAGTTCGCACGTTCGAGCCATATATGGTATATATACTACTGATAACTGACAGAAGGCTATCATATCTTCAGTATATTAGCAAGAATATGCTTATCACTCTTTTATTCTCAGACCCATTTTTATTCGTTGTTGGCGTTGCCGCGATCATATACGCAATTACTGTTCATGAATTTTCTCATGCGTTAGTAGGTAGACTTGAAGGGGATAGTACGGCAGAACACATGGGGAGATTAACCCTTAATCCGCTTTCGCATATCGATGTGTGGGGGTTTTTACTCATTCTTATAATTGGATTTGGCTGGGGGAAGCCCGTGCCGTTTAATCCAATGTTTTTGAAACATCGTCGTTGGGGGCCTGCGCTGATTTCGCTTGCCGGGCCTATCTCAAATATCGTGAGCCTGGTGTTTTTTGGGCTAATATTAAAGCTTATTTCTACCTCGAGCCTCCTTGAGCCGACCAATTATCTTGTCATTTTTCTGCAGTGGCTCATATTGTTAAACGCTATTTTGGCCCTTTTTAATTTAATCCCGATTCCTCCTTTGGATGGCTCAAAATTGCTATTTTCTGCGCTTCCGCGCACACTGGGCGCTATTCGGTTACAGATGGACATGGAACGATATGGCCCTATTCTCATCATCGGACTTGTAGTTATAGACAGTTTCTCCGGTATTTCAATTTTTGGATCTCTTTTTAATTGGCTTCAACATACGCTTTTTACATTTTTTACATGAGCCCTATTGAATTTCTTGACAGGGGTGTGCGCTCATGGTATTATTTTTAACAGGTTCACTTCGCTTATTAGACCAAAGCGTGTATTTTTTTTCTCAAACGCCGTAACAGTCTTATGCCAACAATTAATCAGCTCGTCCGAAAGGGCAGAAAAGTCATCAAGAAGAAGGATTCGACCCCCGCAATGGGTTCGGTTTTAAATTCCTTGAATCGTCGTCGAACTGAACTTCCGAAGGGAAATTCATTTAAACGTGGCGTCTGCTTGAAGGTCACAACCACAACCCCTAAGAAACCAAACTCAGCACTGCGGAAAATTGCCCGTGTGCGTCTTTCGAACGGTATGGAAGTAACTGCGTACATCCCTGGTATGGGGCATAATCTACAAGAACACTCCATCGTGCTTGTTCGTGGTGGTCGTGTTAAAGATCTGCCAGGCGTTCGATATACGATAGTTCGCGGCGTTTACGATACGCAGGGCGTAAGCGATCGAAAGCAATCAAGATCACGCTACGGAGCAAAGAAGACATAAATTTATGAGAGGAAAACAAGCACCGAAACGGAGAATTCAACCGGATCCAAAATTTAATAACGAACTGATTACAAAATTTGTAAACTACGTAATGGAGCGGGGCAAAAAAAGTGTTGCCCAACGTATTGTGTATGATGCGTTCGAAATAATTTCAGAAAGCACAAAACGAGATCCAATCGAAGTCTTTGACCAAGCGTTAAAAAATGTTACACCAACCGTTGAAGTACGCTCACGAAGAATTGGCGGTGCGAATTACCAGATTCCAATTGAAGTCCGAGGTGAACGCAGATATTCACTTGCGTTTCGTTGGATTCTTGGTGCGGCACGCGCCAAAAAAGGGAAATCAATGAAAGAGAAACTTGCTTTTGAAATCATGGGCGCAGCAAAAGGTGAAGGAGACGCAATCAAAAAACGCGAGGACGTTCACCGTATGGCTGAAGCAAATCGTGCTTTTGCCCACTTCGCGTAATTTCAGCGCGCAGCACGCGTTACATAAACGAATAGAGCTGCGAAGTGTTTCATCTCTTTTGCATTAATTATTTAGTTTATTTGAGAGTATGCCACGAGAATATTCATTAGAAAAGACAAGAAATATTGGGATTATCGCTCATATTGACGCTGGGAAGACAACAGTTTCCGAACGCATCCTTTTTTATACAGGTAAAAAACATAAAATCGGAGAAGTCCATGAAGGTGCAGCAGAAATGGACTGGATGGAGCAAGAAAAAGAGCGTGGCATTACGATTACTGCAGCCGCGACAACCTGTTTTTGGCATGATCATCGTATTAATATAATCGACACCCCAGGACACATTGATTTTACAGTCGAAGTGCAGCGCTCTCTTCGCGTACTGGATGGCGGCGTTGTTGTGTTTGATGGTGTCGCCGGCGTTGAGCCGCAATCTGAAACTGTCTGGCGGCAAGCGGATAAATATTCCGTTCCGCGTATCTGTTTTGTAAATAAACTCGATCGAACAGGCGCTGATTTTTATAAAGACGTTGAATCAATCCACGCGCGTCTGACTACGCTCGCATTTCCAATTCAATTGCCGATTGGCACGGAAAGCAATTTCAAAGGCGTTGTTGATTTGATAGAACAAAAAGCTCGGATCTACAAAGACGAACAAGGGAAAGAATGGGACGACATTGAGGTTCCCGACGATATGAAAGAAGTTGT
The DNA here is from genome assembly GCA_964524365.1 of uncultured Gammaproteobacteria bacterium. Classification (GTDB taxonomy): domain Bacteria; phylum Patescibacteriota; class Patescibacteriia; order PEXW01; family CAZGDO01; genus CAZGDO01. The sequence continues at coordinate 33,498 of CAZGDO010000005.1, forward strand.
TGCTGAATGGCGCTCAAAATTAATTGAAGCAGTCGCGGAAAATGATGATCAGATGTTGAGCGATTACCTAGAAGGAAAAGAAATCCCTGTCGAAACAATAAAGACAGTGTTACGTAAAGCGACACTGGGATTGAAAGTCATTCCAATATTGTGCGGATCAGCTTTAAAAAATAAAGGTGTACAGTTTTTACTCGATGCAGTTATTGCCTATCTTCCCGGGCCACTTGATGTTATTCCTGCAAAAGGGACGGATCCGAAGACAAAAGCTGATATGCCCGTTGAAACGAAAGATGATCAGCCGTTTGCCGCATTAGTGTTTAAAGTTGCCGCAGATCCGTTTGTCGGAAAACTTGCTTTCTTTCGAGTGTATCGTGGAAAGCTTGAAGCGGGATCATATGTATTAAATACCGTGACGGGCGAAAAGGAACGCATAGGCCGTATTGTTCGGCTCCATGCGAATCACCGCGAAGAGGTGAAAGATGTGTATTCAGGAGATATTGCAGCGGCAGTTGGCATGAAAAATACTATCACTGGTAACACTATTTGCGATCCAGAGTATCCAGTTTTGCTTGAATCAATTGATTTTCCTGATCCAGTCATTGATGTCGCGGTTGAGCCAAAAACAAAGGCAGATCAAGAAAAGATGGGTTTTGCTTTACAGCGGTTAGCCGAGGAAGACCCGACGTTCAGAGTTCACACAAACGACGAGACAAATCAGACTATTATTTCTGGTATGGGCGAACTTCACCTTGATATTATTGTCGACCGGATGAAACGGGAATTTAAAGTAGAGGCTAATGTTGGCCGTCCACAGGTCGCCTACAAAGAAACCATTACCACACAAGCCGAGGCGGAAGGTAAATATATTCGGCAATCTGGCGGACGTGGTCAATATGGTCATTGTTGGATCCGTGTTGAGCCATTAGAGCGTGGTAAAGGGTTTGAGTTCGTGAATTCAGTAAAAGGTGGAGCAATTCCTTCAGAATACATCCCAGCGGTAGGTAAAGGCGCTCGCGAGGCAATGGATAATGGCATTGTTGCTGGATTTCCTATGATAGACATCAAGGCAACTGTTTATGATGGAAGTTATCATGAGGTCGACTCTTCAGAAGCAGCTTTTAAAATAGCTGGATCCATTGCCCTAAAAGATGCCGCCCGACACGCAAAACCGGTATTACTTGAGCCAATTATGAGAGTTGAAGCTGTTACCCCTGAAGAATTTATGGGGGATGTAATGGGTGATTTGAATAGCAAACGCGCAAATATTGAAGAAATGACTGATCGCGGCAACGTGAAGGTCATTAAGGCATTGGTTCCGCTTTCAGGGATGTTTGGATATGCCACCCAATTACGCTCAATGACCCAGGGTAGAGCATCATATTCTATGGAATTCGCGCATTTTGATCCAGTCCCACCGAATATTGCCAAGCAAATCGCAGAAGACCGAGGAATGGGTGAAAGCAAGAAGTAAGCTAGGCACGATATCCACAGTTTATCCCCAATGAGTCGGGGACTTGCCAAGAAACCCCTGCCTTGCTATACTTGCCTTTGCATTTAGATAAGAAGTGCGCAATTTATTTAAGAAAATTATTTACGCTAAATCTGAAAATCTATGGCAGATAAATTTGACCGCTCGAAACCGCACGTAAACGTAGGTACAATTGGTCACGTTGACCACGGAAAGACCACGCTTACAGCCGCGATTTTGAAGACATTGACCGCAAAAGGGTTTACAGCCCAGTCAAAATCAGTCGATCAAATCGACAATTCACCTGAAGAAAAACAGCGTGGGATTACCATTTCATCGTCACACGTTGAATATGAATCAGAAAAGCGCCATTATGCGCACGTTGACTGTCCAGGACACGCTGACTATGTAAAGAATATGATTACCGGGGCAGCCCAAATGGACGGCGCGGTACTTGTTGTATCAGCAGCAGACGGCCCCATGCCTCAGACTCGCGAGCACATTGTGCTTGCACGTCAGGTTGGTGTGCCATATATCGTTGTTTTCTTGAACAAAATTGACCAGGTTGATGATAAAGAACTCATCGATCTTGTTGAAGTTGAAATTCGCGATTTGCTTAACAAATACGAATTTCCAGGAGACACAACGCCAATCATCAAAGGTTCTGCGCTAAAAGCGCTAGAAGGTGACGCCGCATCACAGGACGCAATCATGGAACTTGTAAAAACATTGGATGAATATATTCCTGAACCAAAACGCGATGTTGAGAAGCCACTCCTTATGCCTATTGAAGATATTTTTTCAATTGAAGGACGTGGGACAGTTGTCACAGGTCGCATTGAGCGCGGTATCGTCAAAATAAATGATGATGTTGAAATTGTTGGTATGAAAGATACACAGAAGACCGTTGTGACAGGAATTGAAATGTTTAACAAATCTTTAGACGAAGGTCGCGCAGGCGATAACGCTGGCGTGTTGCTTCGTGGCACAAAGAAAGATGATGTTGAACGTGGGCAGGTTCTTGCAAAACCAGGCACCATTACACCTCATACTGAATTTGAATGTCAGGTATACATCTTAAGTAAAGACGAAGGCGGACGCCACACCCCATTTTTCAAGGGGTATAAACCGCAATTCTACATTCGAACAACTGATGTAACCGGAGAAATTGAACTTCCAGAAGGAACCGAGATGGTTATGCCAGGAGACACTATTTCAGTCAAAGCAAAACTTATTGTTCCAGTCGCACTTGAAGAGAGCCAACGCTTCGCAATCCGTGAAGGTGGAAAAACTGTTGGAGCAGGAGCGGTGACTAAAATCATAAAGTAAACAATGCATGGCACGAGCCCCGATTTTCGGGGCTCGCGTGCGTACTAATCCATTTGTCCTTTCGTTCATTCTCTAAACAATGTCTACAAAAAAAGAAGCACAAGAAGAAATCCATCAAAGAATACGTATTCGTATTCGCGCGTTTGATCACAAAATTATTGATCAATCCACGAAAACGATTATTGACACGGCATTACGTACAGGCGCTCATGTAAAAGGTCCGATTCCACTACCAACAGAGAAGAACAAATTTACCGTAAACAGATCAACTTTTGTTCACAAGAACGCCCGCGAACAGTACGAAATGCGGACGCACAAACGCTTAATTGATATTACGGATCCGACTCCAAAAACCATCGATGCATTGATGAGTTTGAATCTTCCAGCGGGAGTTGACATTGAAATAAAGATGTAAGTACGACAATCTACCTACAGGCAGGTAGGTTCCAGGGATGACAATACTGAAACGTCACCCGATAATCCCTGGATAACGATTTGCCCTTAGCAAAAAGAAATCGATGTTTCTTTTGCTCAAGGCAAAACCATCGATTTTTTGTATAAAAACGTATGAAGTATCTCATCGGAAGAAAAATTGGTATGACGCAGCGATTTCTTGCTGATGGCACCGCCGTTACCGTAACTGGCATTCAGGCGGGTCCATGTAAAGTCACTGCCGTGAAAACACTCAAAAAAGACGGATATGCATCCGTCCAAATTGGGTTTAATGAGAAAAAGAAACTTTCAAAACCAGAAAAAGGACACCTGAAAGATCTTCCAACATACGCGTGTTTACATGAATTTCCTGCAAAAGCTAAAGAAGTGCAAAAAGGCGATGAACTTCTTATAACTCAGTTTGCGGTTGGCGATTTACTCGATGCTACAGGTATAAGCAAAGGAAAAGGATTTCAGGGCGTCGTCAAACGACATCATTTTGGGGGTTCAAAAAAAACGCACGGTAATAAAGATCAGCTTCGTATGCCGGGCTCAGTCGGTTCAACAGGGCCAGCGCATATTTTTAAAGGAATGCGCATGGCGGGCCACATGGGCAATGAAACAGTAACCATTAAGAATCTTGAGGTTATTGAGGTGGCGCCAGCAGAAGGAATATTGCTTGTTAAAGGCGCAATCCCAGGTCCAAATAACGGTGTTGTCACACTATTTTCGCTTTCAACAACAGAAGCAAAATACGAAGAACCGAAAACAACTGAAGAACCAAAAGTAGCTGAAAATTTGAAACAAGGGGAAGCAACCACAGAGCAAATACCTCAAAAAGATTCAGAACAAAAAGTATCATAACGTATGGCTAAAATTTCTGTCTACAACAAAGAAGGCAAAGAAATCGAACAAGTAACTGTTCGCGATGCTATTTTTCATGCAAAAATTAACGCAGGATTATTACAAGAAGTTATCGTAAGTTTTCTTGCTGATCGTCGAGAAGCAAATGCACATACGAAATATCGTAGCGAGGTTCGTGGTGGCGGTAAAAAGCCATGGCGCCAGAAAGGCACGGGTCGCGCGCGGCATGGGTCAACTCGCTCTCCTATTTGGCGCGGCGGCGGTGTAACATTCGGCCCTCGAAATACACGAAACTATACAAAAAAAATTAATGTAAAAGCGAAACGCCGAGCAGTGTGCATGGCATTAACTGAAAAACTTGAGAATAAAAAGATTGTTGTCATTGACGCATTGTCCATGAAAGAACCAAAGACGAAGGAATTATTAGTAGTAATGAAGAATCTGCCAAAATTACGAAACGCAATTCTTATGCTTGATGCAAATCATAAAATTGCGGTACAGGCGTCGAAGAATGTAAAAGGTATCGCGGTTATGGCCCCAAGAAGCATTAACGCATACGACGTTCTCAGTCACGACGGATTAATTATTACAAAAGCAGCGGTGAAACAACTCGAGCAACATCTCACGTCAAAAAAAGCATAATATGGGATTACTCACTAGCATTAAAAAGAAGTTTGAAGATGTCGGTTCCAATAAAAAGGTGCAGCACGTTGTTGATGAAAAGAAGAAGAAACCAGTAAAGAAAGGGAAGTCGTCTGGCGGGCTTACTCCTGAAGAAATTGCCCAAGCACAAGCTATAGAAAAAAGTGAGAAAGCACCAACAAAAGAGAAGTCTGGTGATTCAAAAAAAGAAAAGAAACAGCCAGTTAAAACCCCGCGTGACACAAAACACGCATTCCGCATTTTACTGAAACCGCTTGTAACTGAAAAATCTGCATACCTTGCTAGTGAACGAACGTATGCATTCTCCGTTCATCCAGACTCAACAAAAAATGAAATTGCAAAAGCAATTACAGCGGCATATGAAGTAAAACCGGTATCTGTGCGTATCGTGAATAAAGGTGGACGTGTCGTAACCTATGGACGCGTAAAAGGCAAAACAAAACGCACGAAAAAAGCATTTGTTACTCTGCCTGAAGGAAAAACCATTGACATCTATCAAAGTTAACACGTATGGCAATCAAGAAATTCAAACCAACAACACCTGGAAGACGCGGCGCATCGGTTGACGCTTTTGATGATATTACAAAGACTATTCCAGAGAAATCCTTGACTGTGACTTTGAAGAAGCGGGCAGGAAGAAATAATCAAGGTAAAATTAGCGTTCGTCATAAAGGCGGTGGTCATAAACAAAAATACAGACTCATTGATTTTACTGGTGGCCCAGTAAATATTGAAGGAAAGATTATTGCCATCGAGTACGACCCGAACCGAACCGCCCGCATATTGTTGGTTGAATATCAAAAAGGAGAACTCATGTATTTGCTCGCGCCAGAAGGCATGAAGGTTGGCGGAAAAATTATAACAACAGATAAAAAAGCAGATATCAAACCAGGAAATCGCATGCTATTGAAGCTAATACCCACAGGTATTGCAGTTCATAATATAGAGTTGCTTCCAAAAAAAGGCGGAGAAATCGTCAGATCAGCAGGCATGTCAGCAACTATTATGTCCCATGAAGGTGGTTTTACCCAATTGAAAATGCCATCAGGAGAAATTCGGCAAGTCTATGATACTTGCATGGCCACAGTCGGCGTTGTTTCAAACGGAGATCATCGAAATGTCAGATTAGGCAAAGCCGGTCGAACACGCCATCGAGGGGTTCGCCCGCGCGTACGAGGGAAAGCAATGAACCCAGTTGATCATCCTCATGGTGGTGGAGAAGGCAATCAGCCAATCGGCTTAAAACATCCAAAGACTCCGTGGGGCAAACCGGCATTAGGCGTAAAAACTCGACGTTCCCATCGTCGCTCAAATCGTTTTATTATTCGGTCACGTAAGACTAAAAATCGTTAATACGTATGTCACGTTCAATAAAAAAAGGACCATTTACTGATCCAAAATTACTCAAAAAGATTTCGAAGCTAAAAGTCGGCGACCGCACTGTTGTGAAAACATGGTCACGCGATAGCGTTATTACTCCTGAAATGGTTGGATTCACTTTTGGAGTCCATAACGGAAAGACACACACACCGGTGTATATAATTGAAAACATGGTTGGGTACAAACTCGGCGAGTTTTCATTCACTAGAAAATTCGTGCGACATGGTGGAAAGATACAAAAAGCTGTTGAACAGGCAGTAACAAATGCTCCTCAGGCAGCTTTAGCCCCGGCTCCAGCAAAAAAATAATATTATATGGAAGTTAAAGCATCATTACGTCATTTACGAATAGCACCAAGAAAAGTCAGATTAGTCATCGGCTTGATTCGAGGTAAATCCGTACAGGAAGCAGAGCAACAACTTATGCACCTGCCAAAGTTTTCCGCACTTCCGATATTAAAGCTCTTGCAGTCCGCCAAGGCGAACGCGAAGAATAACTTTGACCTTGATCCAGAAGGCATGTATATTAAGTCGATTATCGCAAACGAAGGCACAACATTGAAACGATATATGCAGAAGGCAATGGGGAAGGCTGATGTTATACGGAAGCGAGCGAGTCATATTTTTCTTGTTTTAGAAGAATACCAACCAAAAGATGCGGGTAAAATAAAAGCGCAGAAAGAAGTAGAAAAAAAAGAAAAGATGGGCTTCAAAAAAGAGACAGCAAAGACACCTGGAAAAACGAAAGCAGAAAAAGTGAAAATTTCTGAAAGAAAGACAGCAACAAAGCAAACACCTAAGTCATCAAAGAAATAATCTTTATGGGACAAAAAGTACATCCATACGCATTCCGAATTCCAATTCTTAGAACCTGGTCTTCACGTTGGTTTGCCAAAAAAGATTATGCGCTTTTATTAAAAGAAGATATCAGTATCAGGGAGTATTTGAAAAAGAAGCTAAAAAAATCATCCGTGTCAGATATTTTAATAGAACGATCCGCTGAAACCCTTAATATTTCAATTTTTACATCAAAACCAGGATTAGTAATTGGTCGTGGCGGCGGCGGTATAGAAGATTTGACAAATGATTTAAAGAAAAAGTTTTTTGCAAGCAAAAAGATCACCTTAAAAATTGCTATACAAGAAGTTACAAAACCAATGTTGAGCGCTGAATTAGTAGCGCAGAATATGGCTGAACAGCTTGAAAAACGTATTCCATTTCGACGAGTATTGAAAACTAGTCTTGACCAGATAATGCGAGGTGGCGCATTGGGAGCAAAGGTATGCGTTGCCGGGAGATTGAACGGTGCGGATATTGCGAGAACAGAAAAACTACACCAAGGGAAGGTTCCTCTTCATACATTACGCGCAGATATTGATTATGCATCAGTTACCGCCGCAACAACTTTTGGAAGTCTAGGCATTAAGGTCTGGATTTACAAAGGCGAAGTATTTCAAAAAGACGAAAAAAAGAACTAGCAAATCCTTACGAATAGCATATGTTAATGCAACCAAGAAAAGTAAAACACCGAAAATGGCATCGCGGACGCATCCATGGGGTCGCGTCACGAAAAACTACCTTCAGCTATGGTGATTTTGCCTTGCAAGCGCAAAGCGCCGCATGGATGACCGCTCGGCAAATTGAAGCATCACGGCGCGCTATGACTCGTTTCGTGGCTCGTGGCGGTAAAATCTGGATCCGCGTATTTACTGATAAGCCGGTCACTATCAAAGGTTCTGAAGTTCGTATGGGTGGGGGTAAAGGTCCCGTTGATCATTATGTGGCGATAATTAAACCAGGAACAATATTATTTGAAATC
>CAZGDO010000006.1:0-41063 GCA_964524365.1 uncultured Gammaproteobacteria bacterium
TTTTGCTTCGCGTAAAATCATTTCATACAAATTTATTGTATCGGGTCCAATATCTAAAATATATTCATCATTTTGTACGTTCGCCACCGCCTTCTTTTTCGTCGGGACACCCGCTTCTATTTGTTTTGCCGTCACAACATCAACAGGAACACGGAGTCGATTGTCAGTCAAAGTCAATTCATGCGCTATATGCATCATTTTATCTTCAACTAATGACTTACCAACTGACATACCCTGCGCTTTCAGCATAGTGTTTGCAAGCGCGCCGCCAAGCAAAACATAATCGCCAATTTCAAGCATTCGCTTAATAACCAAAAGTTTGTCGGAAATTTTTGCTCCACCGATAATCGCAACAAACGGATGCACTGGATTATCCGTAATCCCAGAAAGTGCATCAACTTCCTTTTGTATTCGAAAACCTGCGTATGCGGGTAAGAGTTTCGCAACTCCAGTCATGGACGCGTGGTCGCGATGCAAATTCGCAAACGCTTCATCAACATACACGTCTGCGAGTGAGGCAAGTTCTTTTGCAAATTCTGGATCGTTTTCTTTTTCCTCTTTATGAAAGCGTAAGTTTTCGAGCAAAATTACTTCTCGCGGTTTGCTTTCAGCTATAACTCTCTTTACCTCTGGCCCTATGCAGTCCGATAGTGTTGTAACTTCTTCATCTAAAAGTTCAGACAAATGGGGGCCGATTAGCTTCATGGAAAGGGATTCAATCACTTTGCCTTTCGGCCGTCCATTATGAGAAGCAATAATGACGTGAGCTCCCTTATCAATCAAAAAACGAAGTGTTTCTAAACACTCCCTAATTCGTTCGTCATCAGCAATTTTCCCGTCAGCGGTAAACGGGACATCAAAACCGCAGCGGACAAATACCCGCTTCCCATCTACATCAGCTTGATCAAGTGTGCGAAGTTTCATGGAGCACTTTTTTTCTATTTATGGGTACAGTATAGCATTTTTTTACGCAAAAATCAAGTTTCAACAATTTAACAAAAGAACGCTTTTAAAACATTCTTTTGCTTTCTAAATACATATCTTGCAATAAAGCGATTAATGATCTTCTACAAACTTATCGTAAAACTACATAATTAATCAATACATCAATCGAAAAAATACAACGCATAGGTTATCTGTCTATTATAAAAAGCGTACGGGATATCGGAAAATATATTTCCCGATTAAACCGACCAAATGGAATCGCTTGAAAAGATTTTACGCGCGATTTTTCAAAAATCTGCTCCCATTCCTTTCGCGTGCGAAATGCTGACGCATGTTGAAGTCCATAAAATTTGTTAAATGACCATCCATGATACGCATCAAGCGTACGATCAAAAAAATTTCGAGGGGTATCCTCAATAATGAGTACACGTTTTCGACTGACTCGGAGCGCCTCAGCAAGCAGTTTCATGGGTTTTACTGCATGATGCAACACATACGAAAGATATGACACATTAAAAAATTTGTCAGAATATGGAATATGTATTCCATCAAAAATTTTGCAGGAAAAGTCTGAATCCAAATAATAAATGACATCAATTCCTGTTACCCGTGCGCCAGACTGGCGTTGAATATCAAGCGCTTGGTAGCCAAGCCCACAACCAATATCTAACACTTCATCCCCTTTTGAGATATAGGGAACGAATTTTTTTTCGTGAGCCCGGCGAGCTGCTTGACTTGATAATTATTAACTTTACCGACCACGAACAAGTTGTTTCTTTCCTTGTGCGTCAGAGAAACTTACATCAAAGTCTTCTGAATACTTTATCCCTATATCGAAAATGTTTCCCGCTTCAACTGCTTTTTTTTCTTCAAGTTTTCCTTTGCCGCATTTCGGACAATCGTCGCCTTTTTTGTGTTTTGAGATCTCGGTATTTTGCGCGAAGGTACAGCTCGAGCACGCAAGGATGTTGTCCTCGCCCGCGTCCGATAGTACCATAAATTCGTGCGAAATCTTTTTACTAAAAGCGCCACCAGACGCCTCGGTCACTTTTGCGTCTAATCCAAATTCTTTAAAAATAAGTAGGTACTGCTGTTTTGCTCGTTCGTAAAATGCTTCAAGATCTTCTTTTGTGGCATGAAAACTGTAGAGGTCTTTCATGCCAAATTCACGTCCGCGCATAAGTCCTGATTTTGCTCGTGGTTCATCTCGAAACTTCGTTTGGATTTGAAACAGCGAAAAAGGCAAATCTTTGTAGGATTCAATTTTTTCTTTTGCAAGAGGAAACACAATTTCTTCATGCGAAGGGCCGAGCGCATATTCCGTCCCATGCTGTGAAGGAAGCTTAAATAACACATCAAACGTGTTCCATCTGCCGGTTTTCTCCCAATTTGCTTTTGGTTCCAATGCCGACATGAGTATTTCCTGTCCGCCAAGCGCTTCCATGTGCTTGCGTATAATGACTTCAACCTTTCTCAAAACACGAAGTCCAAGCGGTAAAAACGAATATACCCCAGCAAGTTCTTGATGCACGAAGCCAGCCCGAACCAAGAGTTTTTAATTCAGGCTGGTGGCGTCTTTCGGTGCCTCTTTTTTTGTGGGAATAAAAGCTTTGGAGATTCGAGTAATCATATTCGAATCCTACCAAGCTTTTCGGCGTTTGGCAAAATTAAGTAGTGTACAATAGCAACCCAGGGATATCACCGCTATACAAAAGCTTGCCTCCTGGGTAGGAACGCAACTGCGAAACTCCGTTTATCGCACCGGATACATACACCGTATCTCCAATTTTTCCTAACAATCCTTGAGCTGAAAAGGTTTCCGTTCGGAATGTCGAAAGGTCCTTTGCATCTCCAGTTGAAACAGTCATATCAAGTAAATCAATTGTGGCATTATTAATGTCGCTATTGGAAAAAGTACTCTTAAGAAAAACTAATTCTTGGGAATCCTTTGACCACACAACGTCCTGCAAAACTGAATAATTTGGCCAGGCTTCTAGACCGGTAGTAGCAAGACTTGGGGCCGAGAAATCGGCGTTAATAAAATTCTTTGAAGCAAATGAAAAGAGCTTCAGATCTTTTGCCTGAAATGAACCGCCTAAATCAGTACCCTGGACAAAAAGCATCTTTGACTTATCTGGTGATATTACGGTTTCTCTGACATCAGTTACATCAAGAGGAGTTTCTTGCTTGGAAGCAAAGTCGTACGTAAAATATGAAGCTTGACTAATGACGGTCGAGTAACGCACAAGAACTAAATATTCTTCTTCAGCTGCTACTATCGAAACCGCATTACCTGAATCACTGTAAGAAAAAACTTGGCTAATAGTCCCACTACCAAAATCATACTTCAAAATTCGAGTATTAACGACCTGATCACCATACCCATTTTGATAATTTGTCGGTGAATATTCCTGTATATAGGAAGCGTACACCGTATCTTCCTTGAGAGAAAAAGTTAGTCCCTGCAAACTTTCATCGTGCATCAAAGTCACGTCGAATAATGGGTACTCAGTATTATCATATGGATCAAATAACTTTACTTGTGAAGTAGGGTGTTGCTTAGTTTCTTGCAAAAAATCACCGTTTTCTATTGCGGTAACGGCAGTTGAGTTTATTAACTGCTTTGAATCAAAGTCAGCAAGCTTATTTCCTCCTTCAACTGTTTCGTAAGTATATGTCGCTGTCTCCGAATCATAATTTTGATTAGATTCGATAACAAACACATCATCCTGAATACCTGATTCTATCTTTGACACAACATCTTGTGAGAGGGTATAAGAAATTGGATCTTGAGTAACGTTTGAGTTGTTATTTTGATTTTTTACTGTAAGGATATATGTCACAGCGGCAATAACCACTGCCACGGCTAGTGTAATGAAGAGTCCTTTTTTGTTCATATGCGTTGAGTTAGTCAGTAAACTTAAATGTATCCGCGATTGCATATAATCCATCCTTTGGAACATCATCCGACATAACCACGACAATATACGTATCGTTAATAAAGAAGAGACCGCGACCAAATGAATCGATACCGTCAGCAAGAAGCGCCTCGATTGCGGTTTCATGAGCAAAAACATGAGCACTAGCATCACCGCTAATACCCGCACCTGGCATCGCATCTCTTTGCCAAGCCGTAACAGCGCTACTGTCAGTTATGCTTAAATTCTTATCATTCGTAAAAACTTCGATCATGATTCGATCCTCGGCTGCGGTATTAAATTTATTCAGCGTATCACGTTGCTGATCAAGACCCATATTACTATTCGGCCTTGTAAGAGTATATGATGCTAATTCTTGATCAACAAGAGGATTAACAAAATAGCTAAAATCAAAATCAGTCGTAAATGTAAAATTATATGCTTGACTGGTAAAGGTTTTGTTAATACCATTTGTGCTTGTTTCGAACAAATCAGTGGAAATTGCGGTATTTTGATTGATATTAATATTTAACTCACTTGTTGTAGTGGTTTTATCTTGCAGGAACAACCAAAGGACTGCACCCACAAGAATTACGATAATTATTAACGAAATTATTTTATAATTTTTCATATAGTTATTATACATTATTTATTAATATTGCTTAATTTAACTGGTAAGCGACACTTACGCATCGCTTACCAGTAGTAGTCGGGACTATTTCCACGTCGGGATATAACAGTAATTAAACGCCCATGACGCCCTGAATTCAGCAATCGTGTAGTGTATGAATCGACCCGAACTTGTCCCTGGATCATGCAGAACAACCTCTCCATCCCACCCAACAGCAAGAACCCAGTGAGTTCGAGAATCCACGGTGCCGCGGGGAACCAACACGCCTTTTTTTATAGTAACGCACACTATTGTTGGACGACGATTATTCACGACCTCATTGATCACGTCCAGAACGTTAGCGCCGACGCTGTGATACTCGATAGCGTGCACGGCATGAAAATTCCACAGAAGCGAGACCAATGTTGAAGCGCTTGTCCCATAGCCATACGGCAACGGATAGTGCAACCAGCGGTTTTCTTCATCAATTACCCATGGTGCAACAACGCCATTGTTGAAATACCCCCCAAGCATAACGCACACGGCTTGGCCACAATTATTGGTTAATTTCCAAGCGCGATCGTCGCTATCCGAAGAATTCTTTGGTGGCATCTGCTTCATCCACGGAACATTTAAGCAAAATGAATAATTAGGGTAGCCCGTTGCGAGAGCTTGGGGTCCCGGATTTCTGCTACCATCCAGACTAGAGTCGGTTGGCGGGTCGTGGATTTCGGAGTTGTCGTCAACGACGACGGGTAACGGGTTTACGGTTTTGTCGGAATCAGAACATCCGACGGTGAAAATTGCCAGCACAAAAGCCAGCGCCATCAAGACAACGAGTTTCCGTAGCATCTTGCTACTTCTTTCAAGTAAGTACTTCTTATATGGATTAACAGATTATTTCTGTCAGTGGATACGAAAACAATTTCGAGTTAACCTCCTTTCGTGGATTTTCAATGAACGGTTTTCTCTTTGATTACAAATTTTTATCGATTTGAATACCGGCTTTAACGTCATTTAGCGATTGTTCTTTTCCGGTTTCTTGTTGAGTAAGTTTATCGTCATCAACAATAAAGTGGCCTTGGAACATTCCAGCGACTCGGTATTCTGTGCTGTCTACATCACGATCAAGATAGAGCAATACCGATTCACCTGAAACGAACGCGGCTTCATCTTCAACCCAAAGCTCGGTGAGACCATATCGCCCGCCGAGCGTACGCACTACGATCGATTCCGAACTATCACCTTTTAAGGATTCAACGACGTTGACTTGCCAGCGTGTTGCAACAGTGAGTTCACCAGTAGTATCGATATAGCGAGTGGTACCAATTGGCGTTTCAACAGTTCCACGAATGATAAGATCCGCCTCTTTTTGCAATGTCTGTTCATCCATTTCTATCATCAACGGATACCGCTCGATTGAGCGAAGATAATAGAGTTCACGACCGCCGAAAAATAAAACAGCCGAACCGATAACGATAATGGATAAACGAATTATTTGGCGTTGTTTGGTCATGTTATTGTACTCCATAAATTGATCGAATGGCGCTACGCATATCCGAATCGACATAACGGATCGTGCCAGGTGAAAAACTTGGTTGCATTAGGCTTGGTGGATTTGAGTGGTCCAGCTTAAGCCAGTGTCCAAATTCGTGTCGCATAACCGTCGAAAAATCATAGCCATTGGCGTAGGGCGGATTAAAATTGTGACGACTGTTTATCTTCATGATAGCTCTCGTAATGTCCCCTGTCACGACGTATTTTCTTGTCGTTTGAACATACGCGAGGGTACTGTCGTTTGCGTAGTAGACAGAAACGTCGTTATTTGACGATCCTGCCTTAAAAGTAAACTTGGCTCCGGTTGCATTCCAATCATTCATGGTATTTTGTATGCGCGTCCTCCACGCCGTTACCGCCACACCGCCGTAATCAACTGTTACTTTTGGCCACGAACCGCCCCAGCGATACCCCGCATAATTATATGCTTTTGCTATTAATGGAACTGCGAGAAATAATGAAATGAGTAGAAGGGTTAAAAAAGTTTTCTTTATCATGATTTTTCCCACAAGATCTAATAAAATAACAATCAAGCGTCTGGCACTCACCCATTCGTTTATTTTATTAATCTGTATTAAGCGTACACCCGTTAGATCTGCGGTCAATATTACTTATCCACCTAAAACATGCGCCGTCGCGACGGCGCAAAGAAACACCCCTGACGCGAACGCCAGGGGCGTAGGTTTAAGTCTAATGATCACTTCAGCAAGATCATCTTTTTGGTTTCTATCGCTTCTGCCGTTTGGATACGGTAGAGGTAGATACCAGAAGAGAATCCACTTGAAGTCCAAAGAACGGAGTGCTCACCCGCGCTTTGGTGTTCGTCGAACAGAGTTTGGACACACTGGCCGAGGATGTTGAAGATGTCCAGACGGACATGGGTTTCGGAAGGAAGGCTGTAACTGATTGTCGTCGTCGGGTTAAACGGGTTAGGGTAGTTCTGATTAAGGACAAAGTTTTGAGGCAGTACGAATTCCAGTTCGCCATCGTTTGTCAATTTTGCAGATGCAGAAGATTCAGTGATGGTAATTGAAATTGGCCCCGCAACGCTCCCGCCAGTGAAAATTTGACGCCACGTTTCGCCAGAAACCTTATAGGCATACCCAGATGGTTCACCCCAATAGTTTCTTGCACCGTGGGTCTCATAGTACCGAGCAATCTTATAACTCATTACAGGATTCCAGCCAGAAGACGTCATACCTGGAGAACATTTCGGATAGCCGTTTACAGAAATTTGACCAGTACTGCCATTGTAATATAGATATCCGCGTTGAAAGTCCTGTCTGGCACGATTAGTGCCGTTTGCGTATTCATTTGTTACGGGCATACCAAGAGCACCCTGAGGTCCACCTTGCGACGCCCATACATTCCAGAAACCTGTCCTTACGGTATACGCCTTACGTGCACCACCAAGTGCGTCGTATACAATTCCACACGTACCCCAACTTCCGCCACTAAAATCCTGAAGTAGGCAGCGTCGTGCCGTATTTGCCGAACCATATAAATCGCTGTACTTTCACCCGTGCCACCAATGAATGCCTTTGTACGTCCCGGTAGAGTTCTGATAGGATCCGAACTTCGTGGAACCGCCGTTTGCTGAAAATTCTCGATCAAACATATAGGAATTCTTTGATTCGAGTACATGGCCGTCACATGAGGTACACCAGTTGTAGGAGCCCATGGAGGAAATGAGAACAGACAACCCATTTTCACGAAGCTCGAAATGAAGATGATTGCCAGTGCCACCAGAAGACGTACCTCCGGACTTACCACAAAAACCGAGTACCTGGCCCTTTACAACCGCTTCACCTGCCTTCACAACAATAGGTTTCCCATCTTGAAAGTGGGCATAAAAGGACGTTACCGTTTTACCGTTATAAGAACCGTGGTTTACCTCAACACAATTACCGAAACCACTTTTCCAGCCGGAAAACGAAACTGTTCCGTTGGCCACACACAAAATTGGATAGCCCTGGTCTTCAGTTGAATACGCATTTACCGACCGATTCAAATTGAAATCAATTGCGTACTTGGAAACCTTACCATTATCGTTAGTATGATATGGCTGTTCGTTATAGTACGAACCAGACCCACCACCAACAAATTTATCCCCGGCACACCAAGGAGACGAAATTGACATGCTCGCGTTTGCGGTCACAGCGACTACAAACACAAATAACAACAAAAACACAAAACGTTTCATTTTTTACCTCCTTAAGGTAAAAATAGGATTAATATGTTAACGAGCTTTTTTTATTCTCTTTATTTAAATGTCTGAGCAATTTGGTCAAGCAAATCTATGTAGTATTCCTGATGAGTGCCTGTAATATTTGAACGCAAAATATACAGGGTATTATTTTTAAGAAACGAATATTCAACGGCTGTGAATGTTTCTGTAGCAATTTGATCGTCAAATAATTTGTCACCAGTCTTCACTTGCCGAAAGGCTCTATATGCAGGAAGATTGTTGATAGTCAAAAACTCTTCAACAACTAAAGGCAAAGCATCTCGCCCCCCTTCAAATGTTAATGCATCACGTTCACTAAGACCAACAATTTCATCCTTTAAAGAAAATATCTTTACCCAAAATTCCGCCTCCAATGTAGAAACATAATTCTCACTCGAGGATAAAACCACATACATCGGCTCACTTGCATCATCACGCTCCCAGAGGTAGATGTCTTTGGGCGTCTTTATGCTAAAATCATTATTTTTTTCCGTAAAAATTTTTAACCCAGATACTTCCTCATCAAGGAGCTGAGGAGTCGACATTAAATCCTGTTGAAAATTTGTGTTTTCATTTTGATCAACTTTTGCTTCTATATTTACATTTGAACTATTGTTTGAGTTTATAAAACCCCCATAATAAACGAAAGTTGCTATGGCAATAAGAACCACTATAGAAAGGACCACCCAAAGAGCTTGCCTTAAGTTTTTCGTTGGGTTTTGGGGCACATTTGAATCCATATTTGTTTGCTTACTTACTAAATTAAAACGACTGGCCTATCGGCTCACCCGTTTTGAAATGACTTTCTATATCCACTCTACGTCTTGTTACACCAAGAGTCAATAGGATTTTGACGCAAGTTATCCACCGAAAAATAGCGCCGTCGCGACACTGTATTAAAAACACGCCCGTTGAGAAAATTCAATTTTAAAGTACTATTTCCTGGAATGGGCATGTAGATTTAGGTGTTTTGCTGTTGAGGTCTTTAGTGCCTCAACAGTCATGCACATGAAAGGAAATGATATCCCAACTCCCCTGTAAGGGGTCGCGCTGGGGCAAGGAAGGTGTCGGAAACCTGGGGCGAGCTTCGAAATTCAAGCCCCTGGTTTCTGACAAATGCAGTCGCCAACAGGCGACAATATTTTTATAAAAATTAAAACAAACTACACCTCAAGCACAAAAAGTGTCCGGGAGATTGGGAAATACGGTTCACGGTCAAAACGGCCAAGTGGATAGGCGTGGACTTCATTTATATGGAACTGATCAAAAATCTGTTTCCATTGATTTTGTGTCCTGAATACTGACCGATGAGTGAGTTTATAAAACTTATTAAACGACCATCCATGATATGCATCAAGTGCGCGGTCAAAAAAATTGCTCGGCGTGTCCTCTAAAATAAGAATTCGTTTGCGTGTTACCCGAATTGAATCTGCAAGCAGTTTCATGGGTTCGACAGCATGGTGTAACACGTACGCAAAATAGGATACATCAAATGATTTGTCCTCAAAAGGAATACGCCTGCCATCGAACAATTTGCAATCAAAATCAGAATCCGTGTAATCAACGACATCAATGCCAGTAACATGTACATTTTTTTTGCGCTGAATATCCCTTGCCTGATAGCCGAGGCCGCATCCGATATCTAAAATAGACTCCCCTGCTTCAATGTATGGGAGTAGTTTTTTTGTCGTTAACCCAGCAAGTGTACGTACCTGAAAATTATTGACGCGCGCAATAATGGATCGTGCGAATCCCATGGCTTTACAATTCGTTTACTGCTCGTAACGTTCCTTCAGCCTCGTTTCGTTTTTTTAACTCTACCTTACCCGCGCCTACAGTTTTTTTGCTGACCACAATTCGTTTGGAAATACCAATAAGATCCGCATCGCTAAATTTCGCGCCTGCTCGTTCGTCTCGATCATCAATAAGTACGTCAAAATCCTTGAATTTCGTTAGCAATTCATCTAGCTGTTTCTGAACGCCGGCGTCATCGCCGTCAAGAACTACTACATGATAATCATAGGGCGATACGCTTTCTGGCCACACCAACCCTTTATCGTCTGAAAATACTTCCGCAACGGTGCCAATAATGCGCGAAGTTCCAATGCCATAACAGCCCGCAATCACAAACTGTTTCTTTCCTTGTGCGTCAGAGAAACTTACATCAAAGTCTTCTGAATACTTTATCCCTATATCGAAAATGTTTCCCGCTTCAACTGCTTTTTTTTCTTCAAGTTTTCCTTTGCCGCATTTCGGACAATCGTCGCCTTTTTTGTGTTTTGAGATCTCGGTATTTTGCGCGAAGGTACAGCTCGAGCACGCAAGGATGTTGTCCTCGCCCGCGTCCGATAGTACCATAAATTCGTGCGAAATCTTTTTACTAAAAGCGCCACCAGACGCCTCGGTCACTTTTGCGTCTAATCCAAATTCTTTAAAAATAAGTAGGTACTGCTGTTTTGCTCGTTCGTAAAATGCTTCAAGATCTTCTTTTGTGGCATGAAAACTGTAGAGGTCTTTCATGCCAAATTCACGTCCGCGCATAAGTCCTGATTTTGCTCGTGGTTCATCTCGAAACTTCGTTTGGATTTGAAACAGCGAAAAAGGCAAATCTTTGTAGGATTCAATTTTTTCTTTTGCAAGAGGAAACACAATTTCTTCATGCGAAGGGCCGAGCGCATATTCCGTCCCATGCTGTGAAGGAAGCTTAAATAACACATCAAACGTGTTCCATCTGCCGGTTTTCTCCCAATTTGCTTTTGGTTCCAATGCCGACATGAGTATTTCCTGTCCGCCAAGCGCTTCCATGTGCTTGCGTATAATGACTTCAACCTTT
The DNA here is from genome assembly GCA_964524365.1 of uncultured Gammaproteobacteria bacterium. GTDB lineage: Bacteria > Patescibacteriota > Patescibacteriia > PEXW01 > CAZGDO01 > CAZGDO01. The sequence continues at coordinate 11,091 of CAZGDO010000006.1, forward strand.
CTCAAAACACGAAGTCCAAGCGGTAAAAACGAATATACCCCAGCAAGTTCTTGATGCACGAAGCCAGCTCGGGTCAGAAGTTTCTGATTCAAGCTTGTCGCGTCTTTTGGCGCCTCTTTCTTTGTCGGAATAAAAGCTTTGGAAATTCGAGTAATCATATACGAATCCTATCAAGCTTTTCAGCGTTTGGCAAAACAGATGTGGGTAAATTTTCTTTAAGTAATGGCGTTCAATGTGCAGTCAAGCTCCCTGTAAATCATCTCGGAATACGATTTTACTAACGGACCCATAAAAACAAGCTTTGATTTACCTTTATAAAGGATGGGTTCAATTGTCCACTTTCCAAAGACATAATTCACGACAGAAAAACCATCCTGAAACTGAATTATACCTTTGATACGATAAAAATCTGGGCCCGCGAGCGACCCAAGAAACTGTTCAAACTTCACCTTATTAAACGTTTGATCAAACGTCATTTCGAGTGTTTCGACTTCATGAGTATGATGATGTTCGTCTTTGTTGCGAGTTTCGAATGTAACATCCTCAAGGCGTTCAAAAAGTTTCGTATCCAAACCAAAGATAAGATCAGGATCAATAGTCCCGCGATCCGTTCGGACTTTTGGAGTTTGAGGATTTAATTCATACACATCATCTAAAACAGTATCCAATGTCCGTTCGTCTACTTTTTCGTGCTTGTTAATTAATATGAGATCGGTATCTTTTGTTTGCAGTTTCGCCGTGTAGCTTTTGTCTTTGTATCCTTCAAAATTTATTGCATCGATGACTGTAATCAGACCGTCCAGTCGCAAACGATCAATTTTTCGGATTTCCCACGCGATCGGACCGGGATACGCAGAGCCTGACGTCTCAATAATAATATGGTCTGGCTTGTATTGATCTAATAATTCCTCAAGGGCATTTCCGAGTTTACCAATAAGGACGCAACATAAACAACCGTTCAAATATTCTTTGACTCCTATATTTGAAGCACGGGCAAGTTCAGAGTCAACTGCCATATTTCCAAACTCATTTTTTAGCATCACAACAGTGTACCCTTTCGGCAGCTGTTTTATGAGATTCAAAATTATTGTTGTTTTGCCGCTTCCAAGATAGCCAGTGAACACGGTAACTGGAATTTGTTTCATACTTCAACACAATCGTACCAAGATTCCTGCGCTCTGGCAAAAAGGCTATTCCCACACAAAAGAGTTGGCGATATCATACATCTCATCTTTCGGTACATCGGAAGAAGAAAAATCGATTATGTATGAATCACTTACGAAAAATAAATCACGTCCCTCTGAATCTATCCCACCCGCAGTAATTGCCTCAATCGCGGTGTTAGAAGTAAATTCGTGAGTAGCAGCAGACCCTACAATACCGGCGCTTGGGCTTACTGATTCTTGCCAAGAAACAAAATCGGCGAGATTATCAAGGCTGATGTGTTGAGTGTTTCGATATACCACCACACCTAACCGATCGTCGACCGATGTATTAAATCCATTTGGGGTGTCACGATTTTGCTCTTCACTTGTATTACTATTTATGCGGCTAAAAGTATAAGCAGCTACTTCAGAACCTGAGGTCGAATTTTCGATATACCCATATTCAGAACCGGCAACAAAAGAAAAATCATACCGCGTGCTAGTAAATTTTGTAGAATCGCTATTTACCACGCTTTCTGTAAACGCCGGCTTGACTTGATTTGTTGTGGTCTTTTCTGCTGAAGCTTCGTCATTATTCTTATTCACCGACCCTGCGATATAGGCGACAGCAGCAATAATGATTACAACTGCTAGTGCGATAAAGAGTCCTTTTTTGGGCATATAGATTTTTTTAATTGGTTGAAACGCTTGTTATCATATGATCAATAACGTCTGCGTCGTTATAGAGTTCAAGCCAGATTGCTTGAATGTATACAACTTCATCGTTTATTTGAGTCGCAACAAGATATTCACCATTCGAAGACTCAGCTGCGAAAAAAGTTTTTGACTTCACCGTTTTCTGTGTAACGGTCATGGCTGGGTCATTAGCAAAGAAGGTGCTGCCTTGATCGCGAATTACGTTTTCTGGGTTACCGCTCTTTACAACAAAAATCTGCATATCGGGAGCATCATCTGCACCGGTATTACAGTCCCTATCTCTAAGAATATACCCTGCTAGACCAGGGAAAAACTCACTCGTTTCTGCGCATAATGAGAAAATATCAGGTACATCAAAATTAATATCTGTTCCTTGAAGTGCGATATCAGAATACGTTACAACTGGAACATTTGTGTCCTCAGCTGAAACTTGGTCGTTATTCTTATTCACCGACCCGGCGATGTATGCCACAGCGGCAATGACCACTGCCACAGCCAGAGTGATAAAGAGTCCTTTTTTGTTCATATGTTTTTGATTAACACTAACTTAATAATATCATAATTTAAGAAGATGGAGAGAGACGCGCGTAACACGCCTCTCTCCACAGAAAAACAGAGCGGGGCGTGTTGCATCTCACGAAAGAGGTTCACTGAACGCCGGCGGCGATGCAGTCGATCACAATATACTGATCGAGATCACTGATTCCGCCGTTGGCCGAACCAGAGGTGATCCGGGAAATCGGATGACGCCCAATTATTTCCTGTCCGTCGCCGCCGACCCAATTCGCATCAACGACGTCAACGGAATACACCGACGAACCTTCAGTACCAGCGAGAATTGCGACGACAACGGCCGTGTGATATTTGCCATTTTTGGCATATTGGATGATGTCACCACGGCGGGCCTTGTAGTAGGGCTTTGTATACCGTTTGGCGCCGTTATAGTCGTTGGTGAAATAGGAATAGCTGTACAGGGTATGGTGCCAGTCAGCGCCACGATACCAGAAGCCGTTAGCGGCGCCCCGGCATTGGCCGAATTTGCCCATGCTCCCGTAAAATCCGTAACGAACCGGATCGCTGTAGTACACGCCCCACACGGACGCATTCGAACCGTAAGCGCTTTTTATGTAGTTATAAGCACTCAAATCGCTGGCAAGGTAATTCCAGTCAGAAACGGCGCACCCGTTGATGGCCTTAGTAACACGCCAATCCGGACCAGCAACCGCATAGATTGCTTCAAGTACAACCGCCATACGCGGATCACTTGAAAGCCGATACGCAACGGTAACGGTATTTGACGAGTCAAGCATCCAAGGCGCGATTGAACGAATTTCATCCGTATAGTCGATCACGGTGTCAGTGACAACACCATCGATTGCACCAGGCGGGTCCTGGCCGGTCGAGCCATCATCGCTTATGGTAGGAACAGAGTTTACGGTTTTGTCGGCCTGATCGCAGCCGACGACGAACATTGCAACGAGCCCGACAACAAGCAGACTCACGAGATACAGTTTCTTGGTGGACATTGCGTTTTCCTTTTTCTTGAAAGTTAGAATGTATGGATGAACAGTTAGGTTTCTCCATGAGTGAACAGATTAACGGATTTTGAGTGTAACCTCCTTTCGTGGATTTTCAATGTACAGTTTTCGTGGTTTTAAAAGCTGATGTGTGTAGCAAAGAGCTTTCTTTCGTCTTTTTAGCGCGACACTCCCTTCGTTTTAGTTTTTGACCGGGTTTGGCTCCGGAGGAAATGTGCGCCTTGATGAAATACTCGTCGGGGATGGCCTGGTTTAAGCTCAATCACCCCCTTCACTCTTTGCTTAAATAATGGACACAACAGCCTTCAAAAATTTACGCAAACCAAGGCAAGCCTTGCGGCTCACCCGTTAAATTTTTAACTTATCTACCTCAAGCTTATACCAACACAAAAAACGGTCAATAGGACTTATCCACCGAGAAAGTGAGCCGTCGCGACGGCTAATGTTAAAAACAGACCTTTTTTGTTCATATGAGTTAATCTGTAAATTTAAAGGTTTCAATAATATCATCAAAATATTTGCTATATTCTTCTAATGCATCCTTTTTTGCTACATGCTGAACTATGGTAAATAATTTTTCATCATTTACAAAGTAAAACAAATTAGAGTACCCTAACCTTCCTTCTAATTCTTTTCTTACTGCGGAATGTCCATTTAAGATAATGTCGTTTTCCGTAATTATTTTCTCGCCAATTTCTGAAGTAGACTTGGCGTCTTTTACGTTTACTAGATTGGTGGGTTCATAGTATATTTCAATTTTACTCCCAGCAATCAAGTTGTTTGAATCTAAATACTCTAATGCAACAGGATCATAAAATATTGCTGGGTTCCCAAAACTACTGTCATCATATTGCCAATTTTTTGGGTACTCCAACGAATACCCGGCTTTAGTATTTGTATACAGTAATGAATTATCAACAATATCTGCGTGTTCACCCACAACCTTATCATTGTTCTTGTTTACTGATCCAGCAACGTATACCGCAAAGGCTATAAATATTGCGACAGCCAGCGTGATAAAGAATCTTTTTTTAGGTATATCTGTTTGGTTAAATTAGCGACTAAGGATTAAATGACTTTAACTCTCCAGAAGTCGGATCACTATATTGAATCTCCGTATTGGAAATCCATTTAGGCTGGAATGATTTAGCTACGGCAGTGTCTATTGTTGTTTTTTCGCCAGTTATAAAGTTTACAAGATATAAATGCGTATCAATAGTTGAGTTATTAAATTCTTCTGCCTCTGTAGCATCCCCAAAAGAAGGATAGTCACTATACACAATTGAACTGATATCAGGATTAAGGTTCCAATCATGATTATGAAGATTCCCATCAAATGCAAATTTATTTACTGTCCAACTATCAACGTTAATCTGAAAAACATTCGCTTGATTTGCAAAATAAATCCCACCCCAAAATGACTTACTGTCACGTGACCATGTATACATTTCAGAATCTTTTGCCTCCGGATCAATGGCTAATTGGTTTAGTGGAAAAAATTTCACTTTAATGCCATCTATGTTTATAAAAAACACTTGACCAATTGCAGTCGAATCTGCAATTGCAATATATTGCTTATTTGGTGACACTCGAAAATCAAATCCCTGCTCTGCATATAACATAGCCTCAGACCCATCAAGCCCAATTTGCCACAGCTGATCTGCCCAGTCACTATCTGCGTCAGGGTCCCCTATCCTCCGTATTACATATATCTCGCCATTCCAATACTCAATAGGATGATAATGCTCTGTGTAAATATCATCGTAGGTAGTAATTGTTTGAACGCTCCCATTATGCAGCTGGACCACAATATCGGTTGTGCCAGGATTAGAAACATTACTTTTCAAAGTTACATTTTTAATATCTGAAACGGATAATTTCGTCTGACTGTTGATTGTCCCAGCCTGTATTTCATTGTTATTCTTTGATATTGCAAAGCCAATAATTAGACCCGTGGCGAGGACAAAAACTATGGCTAAAATAGAGATCGGTTTCATATGTATAGTATAGTTGATAGTTTAAAAAAAGAGGAGAGGGACACTTACCAGCATCCCTCTCGATTAAAGGAAGCGAGGCAGCAAGTGTGCCACGCAAAAGAGGTTTAGAAACTGTGACCAACCAAAATTGATTGAATCACATTCCCGTAAAGCGGAATTGCATTCTGTGCGGGTGGTTGCAAGGGATCCAGCACCCAATACCTATAGCCATCAAAAGCATAGATGACCATATAATGATAGCCCGTCCCATAGGGTATCTTGATAATTACAGGCCATCCATTGCGCAACGCGGGGTAGATCTGGTCATAACTAATACTAGGCTGATAGTAGCGAGAAGTTGCGGGATACTTCACTGCGTGCGCTAGCCAGATTTTATCGCCGTTGTCTACGGTAGAAAATGCATAATGCGCCTGACTATGCAACGACCAATCATTTAAAACCGGGGGCGTTAAACCCCTGCAACCCAATTGAACGAGCACCATTGCCATGCTGCACAGATAACAGCCATATCTTCCAATTGTAGACCTACCATCCCAGTTATAACCAAGAGAATGATATTTCCACGCGGGGTCAATTTGGCTGAAAGAGCTAGGCATGTTGATGTTAAAAATCCAGCCGGTAGTTTTTGTGGCAACAAGGCCATTTTGCATATCCTGCAGATACTGAGCACGAGCTAGCGCATTCAAAGAGTCTGCGCTAATTCCAACAACATCAATAGGATCGAGTGAGTCGAACGGCGGGTCGTGGATTTCGGTGCCGTCATTGAAGACGACAGGTTCAGAGTTAACGGTGGCGTCGTGCTGATCGCAGCCGACGACGAACATTGCAACGAGCCCGACAACAAACAGACTCACGAGATACGGTTTTTTGGTGGACATTGCGTCCTCCTTCTTCCTGAAAGTTAGAATGTATGGATGAACAGTTAAATTTCTCTATGTGTGAACAAAAAAACGGATTTTGAGTGTAACCTCCTTTCGTGGATTTTCAATGAACAGTTTTAAAAACGAGTGGACGCAAAAAATCGCGCTCACCCGTTTTATTTTTTATGCTATTAATTAACTCTTATGTTCTTTTGAACTCCACAAAACTTAACAGATATATCTTGCGATTTCGGCAGAATAACCCCGTATTCCTGCTCAGCTTTCAGAACAAACGATTGGTTTAACGACAATGATTTTATATCAACCGTGCACTCAACTTGACTGGCATTTTTAAACGTTGCCGAAACATCAGTCCAACGACTCACTCCTGTTACAAAAAGATCTGCAGGGTTAGTCGATACATCAACTTCATCACTTGAAAAAGTTACATACACGTAACTAAATTCGTCAGCAAAAAAACTTGGTAAGAAAAAAACAATAAATAGAGCTATCCCAAACAAACTAAGGACAATTACTGAAAGAAAAATTTTCTTTTGAGAACTCATATAGTAATAAGTATAACGAAATTTGAAAAAAGATGGATGGGGCATGAAATGTATTCGTCGCCCCATCCAGGCATATTACTTGGCACATACCCACGTCCAGAGCATTGCACAAACCGGATTACAACCGCAAATCCAGCAGATATCACGCTTCTGAACAAGAATTCCGTTCTTGTCATACGGCTGTGCATAAATGGGAATCCAGGCCATAAAAGCGTCATAGCTCGGCGGACGATAGTGAAACCAGTAAACGAAATGAAGGCCGCCGACAATACTGAAGCCATACGCGTGATAGCAACTCCCCTGTGCAAGCTCGCTAGCTGTACGCTTTGGGTGTCCCCAGTGAAGCCCAAGTGAATCAATATAGTAATCCTCCGGAGCATAAGAATCACCAAGTTCTTGAAGCACCTCAGGTACAAGTTCCTCAAAGGCAATACTTGACCTGTTTTCAAGCGATTCTTTAACGTGTATCAGAGATATCCCATCGGGAAGCGTTTCCGGCAGCGTAACGCAATCCGGAACCACGTTTTCAGGTTCATCACTCGAAGCAACCGGCTGAGACGTGTTATTGTTTGAGTTACAACCCGAAACAAAACCGAGTAAGCCAAGAAGCGCTAGAACACTAAAAGCAACAAATAACTTACGAAACATTTTCTTCTCCTTTCAACAATATTACATCTGGTGGTGAAAAAAATTGACTTACAACCTCCTTTCGTGGATTTTCAATGTACAGTTTTCGTGGTTTTAAAAGCTGATGTGTGTAGCAAAGAGCTTTCTTTCGTCTTTTTAGCGCGACACTCCCTTCGTTTTAGTTTTTGACCGGGTTTGGCTCCGGAGGAAATGTGCGCCTTGATGAAATACTCGTCGGGGATGGCCTGGTTTAAGCTCAATCACCCCCTTCACTCTTTGCTTAAATAATGGACACAACAGCCTTCAAAAATTTACGCAAACCAAGGCAAGCCTTGCGGCTCACCCGTTAAATTTTTAACTTATCTACCTCAAGCTTATACCAACACAAAAAACGGTCAATAGGACTTATCCACCGAGAAAGTGAGCCGTCGCGACGGCGCTTAAATTACTTTTTTTCGTCCTCTTTTTTGAACAAACGCATTAACATAGTCGTAACCACAACTACAACAATGGTTATGACAACCGCATAGATGAATTTAACGGTTAGCGAATTTTTGTCACCGGGGAACACGTACTCAATCAAAGATTTTACCGCGTCATTCCATGCGAGCCCTGCAACAATACCAAACGCAGCGATAATATAACCAAGAGTCCGTTCGCGGATTTCACTTTTGATTTTTTTGTTATCAGACATACTATTATTGTTTTTTTATATATCTCTTATCTGCAAGCACTGCTACAGGTTCCATTATAGCATCCATTACTTCATACAACAGTTCGCGAGTAAATTCCTTCCCATACCAAGAGGATAAATCCACCGGCCTCCCAATTCGAATTGAGATTTTGCCGGTGAATATTTCTTTATATTTCCTCCACTCTGTTGTCTCGACTGGATTCATACGAGTTAACCCGATAGGAATAACCGGGCATTTCGACATCAATGCTAGTCGCGCTGCACCGGTTTTCACATCAGAAATCGTCGGCGAATTATCAACCCGTGCCTGCGGATAGATTAAAATATTTTTTTCATCGCGCAAATATCTTGAACCGGTTTCGAGCGCCCATGCCTTATCTTTCATAACAGGGATCGCGCCCATCCATTTGCCCAAGACGGGTTTTTCAAACATCCCCCATTCAGTAAGAGAGTAGACTTTATGAAAGCCGGTCTGCGACACAAGATAAAATACGGTCAGAAGCGGATCGTGCCACCCGACGTGATTTGATACAAACAAAATTCCACGATCATCCGGGATGTTCTCTATCCCTTCAGCTTTCGTAATTCGGCCAAGTAGATATTTGGATAATATTTTTCGTGCAATTGGATACGCCATATTAAATTACTAACTCTTCTATTTGCTTATTCGCGCGAATTAGAAAATAAACCTTTCATTTCTACGCCTTGGCTAAAATTTGCTGCACATATTTTGGCATTTCTGAATTAAGTGAGTAATACACAAATAATTGCTTTTGTGTTCGTCTGATGAGTCCAGCTCTGTACAAAACTAATAAGTGCTTCGAAGTGGATGTAAATGAAAGATTAATTTTTTGCGCTATGTCGCCTACTGTCGCGTCTTGTTTCTTTTTTAAAAAAACAAGAATCGAAAGTCGCCTATTGTTTGCCAACGCTTTTAAGGTGTTCTCGGTTGAAATAGTTTGAGCCATATTATAAAATTCATATTCTCTTATTCGCGCGAATAAGAGAATAATACCGCGCCTTTGATTTATGGTCAAACGATTAACAAAACCAATAACGTCGACACAAACCCTTAAATTGAGGTCGACACAAACCCTTAAATTGAGTAGGCTATATTACCTAATTAAAAACAGAGTCCTATGTGGCATCGTCGTCAACGGCAACAGGATGGATCGGGAGTGTAAACATGAATGAACTCCCCTTTCCTTTGCCTTCGGACTCAACCCAAATTCGTCCGCCGTGCGCTTCGGTGAGCCTGCGAGCGACGTACAACCCGAGCCCTGATCCATCTGGATTCACTTGCGCGATTCCATACCCGCGAACAAACTTATTAAACAAATTCTTTGCTTCTTCTGGTGGAATGCCCCGACCCGTGTCTTTCACGGTTACCTTTATATTGTCATCTTCTTTAACTGCTGTAACGGTAATCGATCCTTTTTCTGTATACTTGATGGCGTTATCAATAAGGTTGGACACGACATCAAAAATCTTGTCGTCAATTTGAAGCATCGGCAATTCTTTCTTCGGATGAACAAACTCAAGCTTCAATCCTTTATCAGAAGCAATCTTTCCGATAACCTGAATCGATCGATCAATAATCTCTTCTATTTTGTGAGGACCGCGCGACAACACAAGCTTGCCCGATTCTATCTTCGACACATCAAGGAACAAATTGATGAGCTGGATCATTTTCTGAGACGCGTCCAATAATTGTTCCAAAATGCCTTGTTGTTGTTTTGGAATCTTTCCAAAGTCGCCTGATGTCATCATCGACAGATACCCCATGATGCCCGTCATTGGTGTGCGGAGTTGATGCGATGCAATAGAGACAAATTCCGATTTAGCTTTATCAAGCTGTTTCAAGCGCTCATTCGCCTCTTCTAGTTCGTCGTTCGTCCTGCGGAGTTTCTGGACAAGCTCAAGGTTGCGATAAATTATTCCTGTTTGATCTGCTAACGACGTCATCATGTTAATATCGTTCTGATTTACTTCTTCAAGCGATTCTTCGAACAAAAAGACGATACAACCAACAACTTCATTATCAGATCTGATCGGAACTCCTAAAAACGAGTGGCCATGAACAAGTTTTTGAATTCCGGTTGCGACAATGGTTGGGACTGGTGGTGAAACAAATTCAGCGAAATGTTCACCTCGCTGGATTTCACCCGTCAGCACAGCTTGAACGGCTTTTGTGTCATCCTTTTTCACATCCGCATGATATTCCTCAATCGGTTTTGGCAAGAGTTTTGCAACTTGAGTTGTGTATTTAACACGTGTTATTGCTTCAGGAAATAACTTGTTTTTATCTTCACCATAAAAGAGCAAAACCCCACCGATAAATCCCATTTGAGTTGCAATTGAATCTACGATTGCTTGGGTAACTGTTTTAAAATCAAGGGACTTTGTAATAAGTTGAGTGACTGCCTGAAGAGAGGTTAAAAAGCGGTTTCGGTCTTGAAGATCTTCATTTGCTTTTCTTAAGCCTTCGGTTGCAATGGCAATTTCTTTTTGCAGCTTGACGTTAAACCGGCGGATCTGATCGTACAGTTTTGACTTCTCAATAGCGGACGCGAGTTGCGGCCCTAGCACTTCAAGAAGATTCAAATCGTCTTGACTGAACGTATCACCGGATTTTTTTATGCCCAATATGAGTATTGCGGCGAGTTTATTATCTGTTGTTACCGGTGCAGCAATCGCTACATCTAAACGATCAAGTTCAGATTTCGATTCCTCCAATTTTTTTCTTTCTGTTTCGTCTTGTGTATCTTCTATTTTCCGTTCCAGAGATTCAAGGACGGTGATTTTATTGTCTTGTTTTAGGTATTGAATGAGGCTGCTGTCCGTTTTTAATTCAAGTTTATCTGGATTTTTTAACAAGGTTTCATATTTCATTCCGCTTGCATCTGGCAACAAAATCCGCGCTTTCTGAACTTTTAAGCCTTTAACTAATTTATCATCAACCGCGATCACTAATTTTTTCAAATCAATTTCTTTGTTTACTACTTCGGCTAATTCTCTTTGTAATTCCGCGTATTCTATCCCAGCTTTGTAAAGAAATCTATCTGTAATATTACCTAAAAACTTCTTTAAAGGGTCCAAAATAACAACGATAAATACAGAGACGAATATAGCAATTATGCTTTGGTAAAATCTATCCCCTACTAAGCTTGGGAAAAGAATAACAAGAACGACTACTATGGCTGAAACCAAGATAACAAGTATCGAATAAGTTATAGTTCTTAAGATAACAAGCCTAATATCTAATAACCTATGTTTTACAATGGCATATGCAATTCCGCCCACCAAAATAATCGTTGCTAATGGTCCAAAGTGAGTCAAATCGCCTAGACCAGAAATATACGGCAAGAAAAGATTCAAGGCGCTCCCCAGAGCGGCAGCGATAAGGGTTGAAAGAAACAAAAATTTATATTGTAATCTTTTTTGGCCTTTTGAATTTTTATAATTAATAAATAAATAAACTAGTGAATACAGCAAAAAACCAGCAAAAACAAAAAAATACAAAAAGAAATAGGGGCCATATGACAAATATATTACGGATCCTTCAAATCTTACATCGCTTCCAATAATGAAGTTTGTGGTAAAAATTAGAAAAATGCTTGCTACTTGTATAACACTTACTAATATTTTCTCAAAAGCGCCACGTTTTTTATTGATTAAAGCAAAAGTAAAAAGATAAAAGAAAAAAGAAATTAAAATTGCGAAAACATATGTAAGCTTACCCCAAAAAATTGCACCGGAATCAGTGGTTACTAAATTTGAAACATAATTTGTTAAAGTCCAGAAAGCCACAGAAAAAGCTAAAAGAAAAAAATACACATTTAAAGCTCTTGCTTTATTTCGAAAGAGAACTATCGAGCCCAATGCAACGTTGCAGAGTATAACCACTATAGTTATAAGCAAATTAATCATGTTTTTTGATTATTATTAACCTTGAAAAATACATGATATTTCTTATTCTAACAATTTCTAAATCAATGTTTTTTGACATACGGGCTATACTTTCAACTGTTTGATATGTCACCCCTTTTTCTTTTATTAACAAATTTTTTAAAAGGGTCGTCCAAGGCTTTCGAATGAAGCCGTCAGAGAATGGGTCTACTATTACTATATAACCTCCGGCCTTCAGCCAGATCTTAAAATTTATTAATAGCTTTTTAATATTTTGAATATGATGGAGGTTGTTTAAAATAAATATCGTATTAAAACTATCTTCATCGAAATATTGTTTTTCAATATCACCGTGTATAAATCTAACCGAATCGCCATTTTTAATCTTGGCTTGTTTTAACATTGAGATTGAAATGTCAACTGCTGTGATTTCTAAATTCGAATAATTTTTTATCAATCTCCTCTCTAACTCACCTGTCCCACAGCCTATATCCAAAATTACATTTTTTTTCTGTAAAATTCTGCTATATTCTTCTATAACTATTTTATAGACTTTCTTAAAATATGCACTCCAAATATCATTGTCATAATGATCGGACCACTCATTAAAATGTTTTTCGAGCTCATGCATTATTTCTTTTTTACTAAGTACCGTGACCAAAATAAATATCTAAGAATCGAATAAAGAGAGAATTTTGTATGCACAATAAACTCTTTGTCTTCTCTCTCAGAATACCCTAAGTACTTCTCGCCCATTTCCAAAAGAGCTCTGTCATAATGTCGTTGCATTTTAGGAAGAATCAGCCATGGCATCAATTCATACGAACCTACTAACACATTACCCTCTCTCAATAATTGACGATCTGGCTTCCAGCTTTTTTTTAATATCTCCTTAGAAAACATCCAAGTTTCATCTGTGGCAGGACTAAGCTTACCCTCCATTTTAAATTCTTGAGGGTCAGGGTATATATAGCTTGAAAACTTCTTCAATGCCGCCAACACCCTAACATTCCTTGTCAATGTGACAACATTTAATCTCTTAAAACCCCGGGCAATAAATGACTTAAAAAACTCATTAACAATTATTTCTGCATTCAAAACCGTAGAAAGATGATAGCCTTGATAATCTTCATTGACGACTGTAAATTCTAAATATAAAAGATGTTTACCCTTAACCATAAGCTTTGAGACTGCTGCAAGACCAACAATTTTATCGTTCTCGCGAACAATCTGAAGTCGATTTGCCCGTAATATATGTTTAATAATAAAGTCCTTAGTAAACTTGCCCCAGTTTTCTTCAATAATACTGTCGATATTCCTTAACAGATAGCTTTTTATTTCAGCTAGTTTTCTTGACTCATTAAAAAATTCGATCAAAAATCTTTTTTTAACCCCTTTGGATTCGTTAAATAACTCAATCTTTTTAACAGAATAATCTTTTAAGCCCATTTTATTTTAATTTCTATATTCAGTCGATTATTTTGCTTTATACATAGTGTATATTACCACAAAATTGAGACTTTGTTGTCAAGGTAGGGGGAAAAAGCAATAAAAATGGGGTTTTTAAAAGGTTTTTCGAGAAATTAGAAAGAAGGCCTTCTTTGTTTTACTGCTGTTGTAAAGGGAGTGTTTCTAGGTTATGTTTCAATAAAATGATCTTTTTTGCGCTTGGCAGCGCAGCACAAATTCCACCCTTTGGGTCGGCAAAGGGTGGCGCCTAAACCTGCCGCCCGTGAAAAAGCGTCGGGAACACGGTCATCTCCATTCACGCTGAAATCCCGGCCAAAGCCATGTCCGGTTATTTCGTGGTGCGCTCATTCCCGATGCCCGTTTCCACGACGTTTTTCAATGGGCAAAATTTTTTATTAACAAAATCCTTTCAATTTTTCGTATAAAATTCCTACTTGATCCTGCGTCCGGCAATTTCTTGGTTACTCAAAATAGCGAGGATTTTACTTACTCTCGATCGATTTAACGCCCTTTAATATCTTCTTCACTTTTTTATCAACAATTTTCTCCCTTTGAAAAAAAGAGAAAGATTTTATTTTACCCTCTAGTTCTAAGTGTACTAACTCATGCAAAATGGTTTTCACTATTTCGTTTAATGGTCGCTGAATATTTACAGTGATTTTGTTCGGTATCGCAAATCGACCATATACCCCATATGGTGTTAATTCTACTATACAGGATTTGTTTATGTCTTCAATATATTTAATCACTGATAATCTTTTATCTAGGTGTGTCGCTAAATTTTTTATATCATAATTTCTTTTTTTTGATGACAAAAAATACAAAACTCCAAGCTTATCTAGTTTCTTTTTTTGTAGCAGTGTAAGTAAAACTGCTTTAATATTTACTAGCACCCCAAAACGATAACAAATCATATGTATAGTATATATAATAGTGGGCTGTCAGTTAAGACAACCCACCAAAAGAGCAATTACCGCCTACATTGACACTGACAGAGAGGCGAAGAATTGCGCGCCTCAAGCTTCTGATCGGGCTCACGTTTCGCGGCAATCTTTTTACCGTTTAACGAAGCCAGTAACGTGCGCACGTCTTTCATGACCTAAGTTACCTCCTTTCAAGGATTGTATTTTTTATTCGTGTATTGGTACACGTCCTCTGCTTTGATATCAAGCAGCCCATCATTGATATAATCTTCCGGATTAAACGCACCCCAAGTCATAGGACAACCACAATTGCAAAGCGACCAAAGATCGCATTCTTTGCATATCTCGGATCGATACACATTGACCGCGTCTCTTACGCTTTTTACGGTTTCGTCGGTTGCCCATACGTGACGGAATTCATCGGGAGAAAAACGCAACTTACCATCCTGAAACAAATCGATCATCGGATGATGAGCGAATGAATTACAAGGTATGACCTTCCCATCCACATCTACACTCAAGCCACGTCCCAGGCCAACATGACACCCGAAACCAAGACGATTTTGCTCAACTAACCTCACGAAAGGCTCGCGAGGTATAAGACAAAGTGGTAATTCATGAAGAACTACAACCCTTTCATCAAGATCTGCGATTTGGGTAGCAAGCTCCCCAAAATCCTGCGGATCTAAGGCGTACTCTCCAGTTATGCCATTTTCGCCAACACATGGTATAGCCGCGCTGACGATTATTTTATCGACACCTAAGTCCAAAAGTATCTTGAGACTATCGATTGTCGATGTGACGTTCCCCGGACCCACAACCACGTTAAGTGAGCAAAAATGCCCCAGCGAAACAACATTCTTAATTCCTCCTATCGTTTGCTCCCAGGCGGGCACTCTCGAAATCAGATCATGGATATACTGGAAACCAGAGTGAATTGAAATCGAGAAGTTGTTCAAACCTGCAGCGATTAAATCCTGGACATATTCTTTTTTTGAATACTTACGACCATTTGAAACAACGGTTAGTTCCTTGATGCCACCTTTTTTTGCCTGACTCACTAAATCTGTGAGTTTTTTATAAAGCGTGGGTTCACCACCAATAAAAATGCAGCTGTAAATATCCAGTGCGATAAAAAAGTCTACAAGCTGCTCAGCCATATGAAGTGGCATTTCCTGTGAATTAGTCGCCAAGTCAACCTGACGGTAACACCACTTGCACCGATTATTGCAACCAGTATTTACATTGATCCAACCGGTTGTAATATCAATGATTCGATCATCTGAGGGGTTCATGATTTTCTCCTCTTAAATATGTTTTCAAAGTTCTTTTTTTCTATACAAAAACGTGGGTTGAATTCGGCAAAACCGAGCTCACCCGTGGTTTTCTTTTGTTAATTGCGTTGTTAGCTTACATCCACTGAAAAAATATTCAACCCCACCCATTACAAGGCTAGCATCTGAGGGCACATTATCAACTATGGGTATGTCGGGGTACAAACCATTTTTTTCGCTGTATTAACTAAATTAATTACGCTTTTCATATTACAGAACTTTTTATTTTTTAAATTTTGATAAATTGAACTTCATCCACTAGCGGAAACTTTTAAATTACTCTACTTTTCTTAATAATTATACCACAAAATCCCCCATTTGTTGTCAAGCTGGGCTAAAACAAGGTAAAAACGGGTTTTTAAGTTTATTTGAAAATTTGTCACTTGCCAGTGGCGTAAATGCCACCCTTTGGTTCGGCAAAGGGTGGAGCCATAACCTGCCGCCCGTGAAAAAGCGTCAGGAACACGGTCATCTCCATTCACACTGAAATCCCGGCCAAAACCATGTCCGGTTATTTCCTGGTGCGCTCATTCCCGATGACCGTTCCCACGACGTTTTTCAACGGGCGGAATTTTTTTCGTTGATGTTTTCTTGCCCTACCGATTTCACCAACCGTAGCTATAGTAAGATATTCTTTTTAAATTCCTCCACTATTTCTTTTGCATGAACATCTCGGTGTTGAAGTAATGGGTGCTTAAAATAATACGAACTCCAATCTTGGTAACCAGTCAGTTTTCTATCTAAAGAAACCTTCATGGCCCGGATAGCGTCAATTATGACACCTGCACTATTTGGGCTATCTTCAACACTTATTCTGGCCTCTAACTCAAAGGGAATATCACCAAATTCTCTTCCTCTGATATTAATGTATGCTATTTTGTTATCTTTCAAATATGGTATATAATCCACTGAAGCAATTTTTATTGATCCAATTTTGCCTTGAGAATTTATTGAATCTGTTTTCGATTTTCTCTTTTGCTCGTATCTTTCAGCAACTTGCATATTTTCAAAATCTGTATTGCCCCCGACGTCAATTTGGTAAGTCCCATCGATAATCAATCCGCGAGTTTGTACCAAATCAATTAACACCCTATGAAGTATTGTTGCCCCGACTTGACTTTTGACGTCATCGCCTGCGCAGGGTAGAGCGTTATCAGAAAATCGTTTTGCCCACTTTTTATCACTTGCAATAAAGACGGGTATCGCATTAATAAATGCAAGTCCTCTTTTTATTGCTTTCTCAGTCCAAAACTCTGTTGCTTTTTGTGAGCCCGTAGGCAGATAATTAACTAATATTTCTGCTCCACTTTTTTTCAATATTCCCTCGACATCATTAGGCTTTTTAACAAGAGGAAACTTCTTAAGCATATGTTCTGGAACCCCGTCTAGAATTGGCCCTGCATGCACCTTTACTCCCATTTTTGGTGGCTTTTTAAACATCTTTGTATTATTGGGTTCCTCCCAAATAGCACTAGACACATCTTTACCAACTTTTCTTGCGTTTACATCAAAAGCAGCAACAATTTGGATGTCACTAATTTTATATTTATTAAAAACAGGACTTATCAAACCAATATTTTCAATTTTCGAATCTGGTAAACTGTGATAGTAATGGAGACCCTGTACAAGTGAAGATGCACAATTACCAACCCCCACAATCGCAACCTTTATTTTTTTTGACATAATATTAAAATCTTTCTTTTAAAACTAATCTTGACATGTTACAATAGATTTTATAAAAAAGTAAAATTATCGTTTTTTGAATGTAAACTCTTTTTTCCCTAGAAAGACTGATAGTAATTTGATCAGGTCGTTCTTTAAGTAATCGATTAACAAGATGAACCTCCTCTTCTGTTAATGATATCTTTTTAAAACCCTGAAAAGCCTCCCACTCACTAGCAAAGTCAATTTTATCAGTAATGCCATTGAAAAACAAAAAATCTTTAAGAACCCCTTTAATTCTTTTTATATTAAGGTACATCTTTGCATCAGGAATTTCGTCATAATCAAAGAATGTAATCCTTGCTTCTGCTAAATACTGTTGTAACTTCATAAGAGTAGTCACCCTAATAAGTTTTGAGTTTGGTGCAGCTCTTTTCATGAAAATATTTTTACCAAATAATGTTTGTGCTTTTTGAAATTCAAAAGCAACATGCGGCCCCTGATTAAGGAAGGAATACCAGGAAAGATCTTCAGGGATATCATTTTCATAAAGAAGTTGAATTTGAAACTTATATTCTTTAAAAGCATTAATGATTTTTTTTACTTTTTCTATATCTTCCTCATTATATTTTTTTAGACCCAAAACCAAATCCTCATCTCTTAAATTGAGTGTGTTACCGTAAGGTTTCGAACCCAGTCTCAGAATCATAAAAAGGCGTTCGCTAAAAACTTGCTGGCACATTTTGATAAATGAATAAAGTTGTTCCATGGGTATTGTTATAATAAAAGGGTCTCAGTTGAGACCCTTTAATTCTACTCTTTTTCAGATAGGAAAGCTAAAGCTTGTTCCTTCACATCTGAGGTTAATAATGTTCGATAGTCGTGGTGCCCCTCCTCTACAGTTAACGTTGTGATTTCGCAAGATACACCTTCAGTCTTCAAAAGTTCCTGAAAATAGCTTGAAGCAGATTCTAGGATGCTTTTATCCTTAGCACCCCGAACAACCAAAATTTTCTTGCCATTTAGAGCATTAAGCTTCTTTCGGGCTTGAAAATCTGGATGTGTGCCAGAAAACAAGGTTGTCCAATCTCCCTCATCTGCCAGTCGATGTGTGTGCGGGAGACAACGCTTCATATAGGTAATAAGACTTGACATATCTTCAGTTAAGCCACTTTCCTCGCGATCTTTCGAAAACAAAAAAACTGGGGAAAAAAGAAGAAGTCTTGTGACGCTTTTTACCTGTGCTATCGCTGATAAAGCGATGGCAGCGCCAAAGCTGGTGCCAGAGAGAACCACATCTTGGGAGATAGGGTGCTTGACCCCAGAGAATACGTCAGTGATTTTACCTGACTGAAGAAGTTTAATAGCGTTCACTGCCCCCTTGACACAATTCCTCGGCGTTAGATTACCACCATTGTTAAAGGTCCCAGGATACTCTAAATTAAATAAAGAATATCCTACTGATGACAAAAAATTCCCTACATCATTCTTTTTCATCGAACCGGGTAGGCCCTGCAAAAACACCACCGACGGGGATCTTGATGAACTCGCGAAGTAAAAATCCCCCGCGACCTCATTCTGCAACACCCTAAACAGTTTGGTTTTGTTATTCATAATTCGTCCTTTCTTATTTTCCTAACGATTACAGGTGAATTACCCCTTCTTTGAATGATGTCGCGAACAACATCCATGGTATCCGAACCAAACAATGACCAGAGAAGAAAAAGATTTGACCGCAATGGACCCAATGCAAGGTAGCACAGATATTCTATCAGTTCAGCCATAAGACAATCAAGTGAGTCACGGCATTTAGCAAAAGGTCTGACGATTTCACTCTGAACAGACCATAAATCCCGCTCAGTGTCTATCCAGCTCAAGATGGCAGAGGCAATAGCTATTTTCTCTTGGGTTTGACATGAGGTAAAATGAGGATATGCTTTACTAAGTAACCCCATTAAAACCGTAAGTCTTTTTTCCAGAGTCTTACAACTATACACCTTATTACCTAGAACTTTTGGGGTCCCGCCCGTTATTCTCTTAATGAGCCCGTTTTGAAGGGGGTAGGGCGAGATATCCATCAAATCCTGCAGTATGATCTCAAGATCTTGTTTTGATTGTATTAAGTCACGAAGCGCCTTCTCAACTTTACCGTAGGCTACATCTCTTTCGCCCATACATGCCACTAAAGATTGGGTAAACTGTTCAAAAGAGGTTGTACAACAGACTTCGGCAGAATTAAGGAAAGTTTCAAGACTAGTTAATGAAACGCTTGATAGTTGTTTTAGTAGCCTCACGCTGTCTGATTTTTTGATGCACTTGGTTAGTCTTAAAAGCGACGAAATGCTATCACAAAGTCCTGCTACATCATACCGGCAATCTCCTCCATATGAAGTTGGTAATTCCAATAAATCAGAAACGAGCAAACGATATATTACGACTTGAGAAAAAACTCCTGTGACAGAGTAGGTAGATTTCTCACCCACACCATCTTCCAAATCCTGCAACATCTGCCTTAATACCTTTGATGGAGTTTTATTCGTTATCCATTGGCAAAGGTCATTACGAATCGCACCTGAACGTGATTTATAGCTCGACAGTGCTTGCCTGCTATAAAAATAATGTTTTGTCATCTGGGTAAACAATTCCTGATCTTCTGCATCAATCCTCAAAAAAGGAACTTGAAACTGGACGAGGCGTCTAGCTGGCTCGAAACGAACACATTCCAGTATGGTTGATCCTGTTGGACTCAAACGGGTATCTGCTATAAAACGTTCGGGATCGACAGAGTGAAGAGGGAAGACATGTTCATAAAACTCCCCTACTTCTACTTTTTCTCCGTTATTTGTTTCACGCCAGCGCTCGATTAGTGAAACTGCTTTCACGTCCATGATATTGTTCGTAAAATACCAAGGGTACGATATAATGTTCCCTGCAAGTAGAAGCTGAGAAATTAAGAATGCCCCTCTTCCAAGTACCACCAAATCTACATTGGTATCTTTGTACACGGTCGCACCTTTTCCTAATAAACCAAGGATGTGACCTTGCAAGGTTTCAAGCGAATATGCAGTTTCTTGAGAAGTAATGATTCTTACTTCTTTGTTCCCAAAGTATTCGATTGAATGAGGTTCCAACGTATACAGCACTTTGTGAGACTGTCTGCCACAAAACAGAAAGCGTAAGGGCGGGTGATGCACCACAAAATTATCATCACTTTTTACCACTATAACGCTATCCTCTTCGTATGCTTTGCCGAACATGTTTTTAAACAAAACATTTCCGGCATTTAATGTCGACTCCAGTTCTTTAGCAGAAAGTGGGTGTAAAAGTGTTTCAGTAATAAAACGCTGGGGCTCAACTTTCCCAATGATATCCTCTAGCGTAACCGTATTTATGCCTTCAACCCCTATTTCTTGGAGCATTGACTGAAGCACGATTCCCCACGCTTCAGAAAGAACCACTTCTTTTTTGCGAAATTTCGACCGTATTCTAGCTAGAAGGCTGTCGAAATCTTTTTCGAAGCAATCCACTTCATGATTACTAATCATACGTCTGACCCATTTGGAATAACGTCTTATTAGTAAATTAAAATCATCAAACGTAACCGCTACCTCATTCATGTAATCACTTTTTTCTTTAGCGGTTCGAATACACAAGAAGAGGTTTTTGTAATTTCCACTTTTATCCATGAGTACAGCTGGAAGTGGAAGTGCCCCCCTGCTCTGACCGCAGAAACCTGTTTTTGAACTTCCGACTGATTTTTTTAAACCATTCACAAAGAGCCTTGGCTTAAAACCAGTCTCACCACTAATAATATGGTGAAATATGAAGCTCATGTAGTCGATTCCTGAAGGAGAGGCTGTCCCTCCAAGTATTGTTGCGAGACTCATTTCGATCCTCCAAATTCTATTTTCAATGTTCTTTTTTATTTAGTTTTCATATCAGCTTGGCACATAAACACCAAGAGGTCAAGCGCCGTCGCGACGGCACTTATATTGAGATCCACCCGTTGACCACCGCCTATGGCGGGGTAAAGAAAATTCGATGTAAAACAGATTGGGAATGAAGGTGAAAAGGATTGTGTCAGTCCAGCGGGGTACTACCCCGTGGTGCTGACCAATCCACACCTGAATGAAAATCTGCTTTACCCGAATTGTTCGATAGGGCTCGCTTTAGGTGCCACCCTTTTCGACAAAAGGGTGGCAGAAGGCCGTCGCTTTTAGCGACAACAGAAAAAACTGAGATTCTAAATTAATATGATATGATATATTCATGCTAAAAATTACAAGAAAATCATTTACTATAACCTCTTTTTTATTCGACAAAATAACTTCATCGAAAGATATTTTTGAATTGACAAAAAAAATTAAAACTACACAGAACGGATATGCTGGATTTAACACCAAAAAAGAATTGAGGGCCTATTTGGATGTTACTGTCGGTGAACCTAAAAAGATAACTTCTAAACTTACGGAGAAACAAATACTTCAAGCTGTGACTAAATCGGTTACTATATGTAAAAAATATTCGCCAATAAACAACGGTGAAATTTTTCTTTTTCCAACATACGACCCGTTTGTTCAAAAAAAAATGTTCGGCGTCAGCGGCTTTACACCCTGGAAATCAACGATATTGCTATTTATTCATCCTGCTTGCAAGAGTCTACAGCAAATTCAATACACACTGGCACACGAATACGCTCACGCTACTATGCTTAGATATCACAAATGGGAAACCTTGGAAGACAGTTTACTCTTCGAAGGAATCGCGGAGCATTTTAGAGAAAAAACCGTTGGTGGCAAAAAAGCACCATGGGTCAAAGCAATTTCACAAAAAAAATCAGAGCAACTTCTTAAAAGAATCAAACCTAAATTAAAAAGTAAAGACCCGGCTTGGTATGGAAAAATTTTTCTCGGGCAAAGTAAAAGTTACCCCCTCTGGTCTGGATATGCCATTGGTTATTATATTATTGAGAAAATGTTAAAGAATGGTGTTAATTTACTTGAATTAATAAAAAAGCCCCGGATTCACGAATGAATCCGGGGGGGTAGCCTAGGCTTTACTGCTTCGGCTGTTCTGGCACTGTTGTGAAGAGCTTCTACTCTTCATGGCCATCTTCTTTGTGTCGACAGGTGTCTCCACAATTTTCCAAGAGAACTGTTTATTGGATTTCACTGGACCTAACCTCCTTTCTATTTTTAGGTGTACGGATGCGGGAAACTTTGAAGCTCCCCATATTTTGGGACAGAAGTACGTAGTCCCAATGAAACAGAATCTGAGTAGATACGAGTCATTCCTTTTGGTTCGATGCCGAAACCAAAACTCATGGGGATTAAACCCGGAATCAAAGCACGGGCAACGTGCAGAGATGCGTCTTTTGAGCTCAAATCGACTACATAAAGCTTCAGGCCTTTGCGCTCGATTTGTGACAACAATTGATGCCAATTCCGTACATTATTCTGACGATTAATTATCCCCAGAGATTTGACTTTAGGGGTGTTGACTAAAAAGTCCGCCCGCTTAAAGTATCTTGACTGTTCATACAGATAACCATGATCATCTGTAAAACGCACATCTCGGGGTTTAATTGTGGTAGTACCAACAGAATCCATGCGCGTAAATATGGCGGATTCAACTTCTTGCAAAGCATGATCAAGGGCTAAACCGGCATCATAATCACACGCCGCTGCGCATGTGGTAAAGGATCTTTGGGTGTTTTGGGCGAATACTAGGATTACCGGTAAGAAATCAAGAGTAAGATTTCTCGCCGATACTTTAAAGCCTAGTTTTTCCAAATCATGAATCCGCTTTATCGCACTATCTGGAAGTGAGCCATAGGAAACGCGTGGTACGCCTGTACCAAGTAACCAGTGAAGCATAAACGCATCACGTTCAATGAGTTCAAGTACTGCATTCTCTATTGCCTGTTCGCGATTTGGGTGGGCTGCTGTCCCCGATGAATTACAAGAGGTGTAAGGCTGATAATGAGGATCATAAGGAAAAAAGGTACAATCAGCAGGTATGTAGATTGGCTGTCCAGACGACACTTCTATGCCTTCCGTCCAAGAAACGAGCCTCTGTGGATCAAAAGCAGCAAAAGGAAAATCAGTTTGAAGATATTGCCGAGGATGGTACGAAACAATTGATTGAGGATTTAAAGCGCGTTCTAACTCCTTAAAAGGAGCTGTAATCAGTCGCCCCTCAAATCGGCTACTCGCATCCCATTCAATCGCTTCAGATCTTGCTTTTGTTAATGCTGTTTCTGGATCTACCGATCTTCCACAAGACCAATCAGTTGATGACGAACCCTCCAGGCATGCAAAAACCATTGAGAATGGAAGTTGATAACCCTCCTTTACCCCACCAGACCAGTTTACTTCCAATTCTTTAAACAGCTTCTTGGACTGAGGAACATCTTGAGCCTCTAACCCAAACAAAATGGTTATAAATGGCCAATAACTATCCGGCAATCCAAGTGCCATTCTCATGGAGTCTTCAAGAAAGCCCCCGATTTCAACCGTTTGGAACTTTCTGTTCAACAGCTGCTAGGTGAACATTTTGTGCAACATGTCCTGCTTCCAAAGGAACATATAGGGCTGATCTGTTTGTATACTTGTCAGCGCTTCGGTCGAATGACCCCGAAATGATAATAGCACCTTGGGCCTCGTTCATTACAAGATCGTCAGCAAAAGCTCTGACTACTGGAGTCGGATCACCACTTCTCTTCCGTATGCTTGTCTCGTACGGATTCCGAAACGCGGTCTCATATATTCCCTTATCTAAGCCCATGCAGTCTCGAAACAGACAAAGATGAAGCCTAAGTGGATACAACGCCCCGGCAGATGGAACGACATGGCGAGGAAATTTATGGCTTTGCCAAGCTTTTACTCTTTGCGGATTGACACTATCGATGAGCAATGGGTCACGAACAACCCCATAACCAGCCCATAGCATAGCCATGATCTTTTCAGCTTTTATCTGCTCCTTCGAAAAGACACGTGTTGAACGTCTTTCATTTAGCATCTTTAAAAAAGCTGTATCCGGGATCTGGTACTTCGTGCCTTTGAAAGCTTGCTTACGGTTAAGCAAATGAGCTTTTCTAACAAACTCAACAATTTCTTGATCAGTAAGATTTTTGAAAAATCTTGTCGGATTCTTCACAAATGACCAGAAAAAATTGTTGAGATTAAAGGCGTCAAACAAAACACCAGAAGAAATAAGATCTTGTAAAAAATTATCCACCAAGACCTCATCCCACGCATCAAGTTCCGTGATGACTTGATAATATGTTCTTGTCCCGTCACAAAGTCTAACAAGCACATCGCTTAACTCCCTAGGTACGTGCACAGTAAGAGTCTTATTGCTCGAGAAAAAGATCATTCTGTCTTTTTGTATCACTGGGCCAGGGACAAATACTGGCCGGAATGTTGAGAAGTTATCCTTCATCTTTAATTACTCCTTTTAAATTGTCAAAGTTCGATTATCGAGTAAGGTTAAATTTATTATCAACCGAAGTCAAGCGCCGTCGCGACTACGCCAGAAAACATTCGTCCGTTGAATAACGTCGTGGAAAATAAAATAAAAACCAGCCCGTTGAGCAAACGAATGGAAAAACGAATCGAGAACAGACAAAATAGGAATTGTGTTGCTATGCGCGTGGCAACCAATTCATTTGGATGTGGAGATTCGTTGTTTTTGGAGCTTTGCGATAGGGCTCGCTTTAGGCGTCACCCTTTTCGACAAAAGGGTGGCAGATAGGCCCGCACGGCAACCGCGTAAATACACTTAAAAAATTTGTTTAAATCTTTATTCTTGCAATCGCCTGTTGATAAAGTCGAGCATTCCAAAGTGCTTCGGTAAACTGGTCTTGCAAATGCTTCATCTCACGAACCTCTTCAACGGTGTATGCGGCATGATTTTTGCGCTTGCCAAGCACAAGACACCCCATAAAAATGTCGTTCTGCCCGAGCGGGATCAAAGACGAATAATTAGTTTTCTCAAGTTCATCGTGAATAAAGAAAAATCGTTCCTCTTCTTCAAACCGATATGGGAGTTCTTCAGAAATAATAATTTTGCCTGTTGATTTTAGATACTGATAAACCTCTTTATTGTCTCTTAAAAAAGAATCTGATTTATCCAAGAATTCAGCTGATGTGACCTCAAATAAATCCTGTGTGATTTTTATCATCGAAGTTTGTAAATTCTCGACTGTTTGCTGTGTTCGCAATGTGAGTTTGATTTTCTTTTGCGCTTCTTCGTGTTTTTTGTCACTAGACTCAAAGGCTTTATCAACAATTCGATGGATGAATTTTCTAATAGGCTCAATGGTGATCACAACTACTAGCGTGGCTATGACAAGAAAGGTCGTCTGTCCGGATTGAGTTTGGAGGTTTATCGAATCTTTAAGGGAAAGAATTACAAACAAGTAAACTCCAAAAATTATGGCCAAAGACACCAGCCGTAAAAAGCTCCTTTTTAAAACTAATTTAATATCTAAAAATCTATATCTTAAAATCGCATAGGTAACAGTAATACTTATAAATATTGTTCCCAACGAACCAAAAGCACCGATACTGGTTTTATCATATAAAGGCTGCATTATTAAATCGAAAAATATTCCAATAGCGGATGCAATCACAAAACCAACAAAAACATATTTAAGTTTGTTTTTTTCAATAGGATTTTGGGTTTTATATTTTTTATAAAATAAAAATAAATATACCATCACATAGCCACCCACAAGTAAAGAATATATGTAATGAAAATCACCTACGACTAACAAATTGAGGCCTTCATCAGTAATAATAGTATCTGCGATAAAGAGACCTGAAAATGAAAATATCGCAAGAATGATTCCAGGGATCGCTATTAGCGTATTGACATATGTCTTATAGTTTGACTTTTTGGGGAAATAATAAACAAAAAAAATAAATGCTGGGATGATTAAGGCGCCAAAAAAAAATGAGATCCGACCTGCTAAATGCGAAACATCATAAGACCTAAAGGTCATATTAACTAAGTTAGATAATATCCAGCCATTTAAAATTAAAATTAAAAGGAAAAAAACAATATTTTGTTTTCTTTGTTTGTTGTTTAAAAGAACTATAAAACCAACTACAAAATTTACTATCGAAAAAATACAGTACAAGATAGTTATCAAAGTGTTCATACTTTTATCCTTTCTATTGCATATTTGTAAGCTAGAGATGAGGCGAAGGCGAGCTGGTTTTTTTGAATTTCCATACTATTTCCTGTTTAAGTATTTCTTATACTCTTCATCTTTTGCGATGATGTCCTCTGAAATCCGTTCGCGCAAAAAATCGGCCTTTGAAAGTTTCTTGCGTTTTGCTTTCCAGGTCAGGTATCGCTCAATTTGTGGGGTAATGCGCAACGTGAACTTAATATTTGCCACGGATTCACCAAACCCTTTTTCTAAATTGCGAATAAATCCAATCAATTCTTCTTTAATATTTTCTGTTTCATATTCGCGGATCACGATATTGTCAGGCAAGCGCTTCAGCTGTGGTCCGACTTTTGTCCCCTTTTTCACCAAATAAAGCGCTGGTTTTTTCTGGGACATGGCGTATGCCAGCAAGTACCCAATCTGCGGATCTGGATAGCTTGCTTCGATAACATATGCATCCATTTTGTCGAGCATGTTCTCGCCGGTCATCTTGAGACGCTTTAATTCTTTCTCTGAAAAATCCGCTGCCTGCACCTCGTCGATATTAGTTACCACAAGTACTCCGGCTTCCTTAAAAATGGAAACAGAATTATTAATGAGATCCATGTCGGCGTCATCTGAAAAATGTAAGAAGAGCTTCATTGCGTGCCCCTCCTTTCTTTCGCAAACTCATTCGCAATATTTCTATCGAGAAATTTCAAAATCTCGTCTGCGCTTTTACCAAGAGATAATGCCCAAATAAATTTTGCGTACAACGCTTCATATGAGATATCACTTGCAACATAAACACCCTTTACGCGAGTAATGTCGGCGATAAATGGATTAAACACGACAACAGGAATCCCCTGCTGATGGGCAATTTGAATATATGGTTTTAAATTTTCTTTTATACCACTTTGCAAATAGGTGTGGATCAAGATGCCATCTGGTTTTTCTTTGAGGACATCAGCAAATTCTTCTTGTTTGTAATCCGGGTGAATGCGCACAAGTGCGAGATATGGATTTGTGAGGGTCGTAAGTTTTAAATTGCCTTTTGGCTTCTTTTTATCTGGATCTTTGAGCTTGATGCCGAAGTCGACGGTACCAAGGACGTCAGCGTCGTCTGTATCAAAAAAGTTAAACGATGTTGAAAGCGATTTTCGCGCGCGATTTGCCCGGAACAACTGGTTGCCGAAGAGAATAGTTACTTCAGGCACATTCATGGTTGCAACCTGAATTGCGTTGATAAGATTTGCGCGGACACCAAGCGTACGGTAATGGGACATGAATCCTTCAACATCTTTTTCACTTTTCATGTGCGGCTGCAAAGGCGAACCCGTAAGCACAACTGGTTTTGCGAGATTACCAAGCAAAAAAGAAAGTGCTGACCCTGTATACAGCATTGAGTCCAGCGGATGTAAAACAACAAAGCCGTCTGATGTGTTGTATCTATCGGCTATTTCTTTCGAAAGTTGATTCCAGTCTTCGGTGGCGATTTCTTTTCCGTCAGGGAAAACAAACACCGAATCAATGTCTGCTATAAGCTGAAGTTCTGGGAATTCATCAATCCATGCTTCAACATCCGTGCTTTCTAAAACGGATACAATCTCTTTATTTTCGAGCTGGAGCGAAGCCCCACCCGCAAACAAAATTGTAATTTTAGGCAGATTTTTCGGCATTTTTCTGTGGATAAGTCTGCTCTACCCTGCGCCGTCGCATATCAGCCCGACGGCTCTCATACAGTACAACTGACGTTATAAGTTGTCAAGAATGGGAAAACCTAATGGGTTTCAAACTACCTTCCTTTTATTTTCTGAATCTATAGGGACGATTTAATGGTAAATTTTAAAATATATTACTCTGTAGGATTAATTGATCTATGTGAATTATATTGGATTCGCAAGCTAGAATTAAACGCCGCCTGTTGTAAAAGTTATAGCCCAGTAAAAAGCATATTCGAGTAATAGCAAGAAAACAAATATAACAACCCGATAAATATACTTACTGTTTTGTTCTTTGGATTGTTGATCTTTTGGTTTTCGATATTCCTTGGTCAACAAATAAATGTTCTTTAGCAGGAAAAAAATTAATACCAAACCCAAAAAAACAAAAAAATTCGATAATCGATCTAATAGTGTATTATGCAAACCAACGCTATCATTAGTGGTTATGGAATTTAAAGCTTGTGCGACTTTGATCATATTAATAAAAATTAGTTTGTGGCTGAGCTTGATCTATGTGAATTATATTGGATTCGCAGTCTATTTAAGTACTACCGGCTTATCGGCTAAACTAATGCATTAAACGGCGCAATCTATTGTTATAGTCCAAAAAATACTTGCTACAAAAAGCATAAAAAGAATTACTATACCAGATAGAGGGTTGATATAATAAAAAAGCTTTTTATAATATCGATTAGACTTATCTCTACCTCTCTTAGTAAATACGTATGCAATAAAAAATATTATGGTCAAAGCGAATACAAGCATTGCAATGCTGCCGTAAAAAATATTAAAAATATGAGTTATATTTGTTGGGCTCACACAAGTGCGCGCTGATGGATCAGATAAATATAAAATGACTCCGATAGCGGGGTAAAGTAATCCCAAAAAAATAAATAAGAGACCCAATAAATGTGGGTGGTTGTCATTTGGTGTTGTTGGTTGATTATTTGTACTCCCTAAATTTACATTTTGATTTTCCAAACTCATATAATTTATTTTTAAAATATATTACTCTGCAGCTCTACCTGTTCTATGTCTATTATATTAGATTCGCAGTCCCATTTCCAGGTGTGTTTATCAAATACTTTGCAGGTATTATTTACGGTCACTTGAACTTGTGTAGAATCGGTTTGTTGGTTTTCATCGGTTGCTGTGACGGTAAATAAGTAATTGCCGCTTGAAGTATAGCCAGTACGCCAGACAAAATAGGTCCCGTCCCATGTGAAGAGAGGAGAATCAATTGTGTAGGTAACAGGGTTATTATCTGGATTACTTAATAGCTGTGGTTTAATACTTACGACCCCACGTTCCGAAATGGTCTTATCGGGAACTTGTTGCAAATACGACTCCCAACTAATTGGGTTTGTGTTAAAAAGATATTCATACAGATTTAGTCGCCCATCTTGGTCTGGGTCAAGTTCAGCATCATCAAACTGCGGGTTCAGACCATGAGCCGACTCCCACGCATCAGGCATGCCATCACCCTCTGCATCGGACGTGACGTGGATTTGGATTGATGTTGATGAAATATTGGAATCTAAATCTTGCGCTTGCAAGGTAATGACATGATCACCAACTCTCAAATTAGAAACTGGAGTGGACCCCATATATTAAACACCAAGGTCGAGATATACTAATGTGAGAAAT
>CAZGDO010000007.1:0-29661 GCA_964524365.1 uncultured Gammaproteobacteria bacterium
CCGTTGGCCGGAATTGAACCGGCGACCTACTCCTTACCATGGAGTTGCTCTACCAGCTGAGCTACAACGGCATACGCGGGTGTTAAAGAGTCAAACGGAACTGTAAAAGCTCATGGAGTTGCTCTTCCTGGGCAGCGGCGACTTGCCACCGGCAATTCGCCGGACGTCCGCATACTCGCACGCGCTCGTTGCTTACTTCTGCCCGTCTCGCTTAGGAAAGCTCGACCCAGCTGAGCTACAACGGCATACGCGGGTGTTAAAGAGTCAAACGGAACTGTAAAAGCTCATGGAGTTGCTCTTCCTGGGCAGCGGCGACTTGCCACCGGCAATTCGCCGGACGTCCGCATACTCGCACGCGCTCGTTGCTTACTTCTGCCCGTCTCGCTTAGGAAAGCTCGACCCAGCTGAGCTACAACGGCATACATGGATGAGCTATCCAACCTACCAAGTCGTGATTAGTATGTCAAAAACCGACGCGCTTGTCATCTATTTTTCGATCTGCGCCAATCTATTTATAAATTCCTCTAGTTTTTGATTCTCTGGATTAACTTCTTTTAGTCGAGTTAGGGCTTCATCACCACGAGCCACGTCCTTCAATTGAATGCTTATGTCGAATAACAAATCCAAATACTTTGGATTGTTTGGTTCAAACTTTAGGGCTTCATCAATGTTCTGCAATGCCTGACTCCATTCCAAGAGGCCAATATGCGCTCGAGCGACATCCGCATAATGGTCGGCAAGCGCACTCCCCGCCCCTCCATCTATTGTTTGAGTGGTCCCCTGTTTTTTCTCTAAAGAAATTATAAAACCGTAGGTTTCTAGAGCACTTTTATATTCTTTCATTTCCATGTAGAGATCACCAAGTTTTTTGTATGCTTCAACGGACTGTGGGTTCAAACTTATCATTTCAATATATTTTGCTTCTGCTTCTGTAAAATCTTCAGCTCGTGCAGCTTCTTGAGCGATTTCTTTTAGTTCTACAATCTTTTCCTGTGCATCTTCTTTACGGTGTCGAGTCTTTGCGATAAGCACACTTGTTTGACGCTCTAGTTTCACAAGACTTTGAATAAGCGACTTCATCCATTCATAAAACTTTTGAAATACCGGTTTAACAAACTTATTCGCAGCACCACCCGCTCGTTCGAATTTCCGCTTTAATCTGGTTGCGGCTAATTGCTGGCGTACCGCCTCTTGCTGATGTTTCGGTATACTCCCCGTATCAATGGATGCTACAACAAGAAATTTACGAACTAATATAGCCAGCATGCCAAGAATCGCTAATGCTGCGACGGCATAACTTGCAATATCAAGAATGTTGAAAAAAAGCTGCATGAGCTTTTCTTAAAGTGTCAGAAAACTAAAGCCTGTAATCTGAATATTCTCGCCAAGCTTTGTGATCGCCGAAGTCATTATATCCTCAATTGTTTGTGAATCGTCCTTTACGTACTGCTGCTTCAAAAAACACACTTCTGAAAAAAACTTTTGTCGTTTGCCTTTCAGGATATTTTCAAATATTTTTTCTGGTTTGCCTTCCTCAGTCAATTGCTTCTTCCAAATCTGTTCTTCCTCGGCTAACACATCTGCGGGGACATCTTCTGGTTTGAGATATTTTGGCTTCATCGCAACTACATGTAAAGCCAAATCGTGCGCAAGATTTTTGAAATCATCTGTCAACGCAACAAAATCTGTTTCGCAGGCGACCGCAACAAGTCCCGCTTCCTTCCCGTTTGCATGGACATACTCACCTACCCGGCCCTCGTGCGTTTCTTTGCTCGCTCGTTTTTCGGCTGATTTTGCGCCTTTTACTTTCAATATTTTTTCTGCATTTTTTATATCACCAGCTGCTTCTAGTAACGCTTTTTTTGCATCCATGATGCCAACGCCCATGGATTCGCGAAGTTGTTGAATGTCTTGTGTTGAAATTTCCATATTCTCAAATCAAAGCTACTAATTATTTTTTTTCCTCTTTTTTAAATGTTTCTTTCTTAATCTTTTCTAATGGTTTTTCTGTTTGTGGCTTCTTATTACGCCCCTCAGTAATCGTGTCCGCCATAACAGCACACATAAGATCAATTGCTTTTGTTGCATCGTCGTTCGAGGGAATTGGATATGTGATATCTTTAGGGTTTGTATTCGTGTCTACAAGTGCAATGACTGGGATGCCTCTTTTTTTCGCTTCAGCAACAGCAGTGCTTTCTTTTTTTATATCAATAATGAATAAAGCATCTGGGGGGGTTTCCATGTGTTCGACGCCGCCAATCAAAAACTGTAAACGGTCAATCTCTTCTTGAAATTCCATTTGTTCATGTTTTTTGTATTTCGCCATTTCGCCGGTTTTAAAATCGGATTTCAATTTTCGAAGACGTTGCATGTTCCGCGATACGACTCCAAAATTTGTTAAAAATCCACCGATCCATCTCTCAATCAAATACGGCATACCAGCTTCGAGTGCGTATTTTTTGACTATTTCTTTTGCCTGACGCTTTGTCGCAACAAATAAAATGATCTTGCCTTCGCTTGAAAGCTTCTTGGCAAACGTTTGCGCAGCCTCTAGCATTGCAAGTGTTTTTTCTAGATCGATAATATGAACCCCAGCGCGTGAACCAAAAATATACTGCTTCATCTTTGGGTGCCAGCGTTCCGTTTGATGCCCGAAGTGGACACCGCTTTTTAGCATGTCGAGAAGTGTAACTTCCATATTTTTTTCCTTTATTAGCCTCTACGCAAACCCTACTTTTCGAAGCGGAAAAGCAATGCTTTCAAGGCGCTTCGTGCGTATTTGCGTATGTGTGATAAATTAGCCCATCGATAATACCAAATCCCTGTATTTTTCGCAAGTAGTCCAAATACTTGACGTAAGCAGCCACATTGCGGTATAGTGTCGTTTCAGGTATAGTATCGATATTATGAAAAAAGGAATCCACCCAAAATATAACCCAAAAGCGAAAATCATCTCTTCAGATGGTGGCGAATTTATTGTAGGGTCAACTGTTGATGAGATGCACGTCGAAATCAGTTCGTTGTCACATCCAGCGTATACCGGCGGCAAAGGCATGGTTCTGGACGCGCAAGGACGAGTAGAACGCTACAAGAAAATGATGGAAAAAACGAAGACAAAAGCGGCATCCAAGAAAGCAAAGGTAGAAAAAAAATCTGAAGCAAAAGCGTCTAAAAAGAAAGACGCAAAATAACTTAGTCGATTTGACTCTGCCCATTGATTAGGGCGGCTTTTAATTATGGCCGAAACCCGAGATACATTAGAAAAAAAGAAGAGCGAGCTAGAACAACAGCTCGCCGACCCTGGTGTTGCTCAAAATAGCAGAGAGTTGTCACGTATCGGCAAAGAACTGCAGCGTATCGAAAAAATCCTTACTCTTATGAACGGCGTCGAACAGCTCAAAAAAGAATTAACTGGAATTGACGAAATGCTAAATGGAGACGATCAAGAAATGCGTGAGCTTGCGCTTGCTGAGCAAGAAGAAAAAAAAACACAGCTTCAGGAACAAAAATCTGCGTTAACAATTGCGCTTGTACCTCCAGATCCAAAAGATTCACGTGATGCTATAGTGGAAATTCGGGCAGGCGCAGGCGGAGACGAAGCTGGTTTATTCGCCGCAGAATTATATCGAATGTATATTCGGTATGCAGAGGAAAAAAAATGGAAGGCACAATCTGTCTCAAGCAACAGAACGGGTATAGGCGGATACAAAGAAGTCATTATCGAAATCCACGGTTCAGAAGTTTACGGTGATCTGAAATTTGAATCAGGAGTTCATCGGGTGCAACGAGTTCCAGAAACCGAAAAAAGTGGACGGGTACACACCTCAACTGTGACTGTCGCGGTTATTCCTATTGTTGAGGAAAAAGACATTACACTCAAGCCAGAAGATATAAAAATAGAAACAACAACTTCTACTGGTCATGGCGGACAGTCAGTCAATACCACCTACTCCGCGATTCGTGCAACGCACATTCCTACGGGTATTATGGTGTATTGCCAAAATGAACGTTCACAAAAACAAAACAAAGAAAAAGCGCTTGAGATTATGCGCTCACGTGTATTTGCGCTTGAAGAAGAAAAACGACGAGTAAAAGAATCCGCGCTCAGGAAGGACCAAATTGGCAGTGGTGATCGAAGCGAAAAAATTCGCACATATAATTTTCCTCAAGACCGTCTTACCGACCATCGCATCAAACAAAATTTTCATGGTCTTTCTACAATAATGGAAGGTCATATTGGAAATATAATTTCAACACTAAAACTTGCATCCCAATAATCGTCATAATATGGGGGGAAAAAACAAACAAACAATAAGTATGCTGCTAGACTGGGCATGCGCTGAACTGTCAAAACACAATATGGACATGCGAGAAGCACGTGATCTGCTTTCGTTTTCGCTAGATGTGACCGAATCCTATCTCGTTGGACATTCTAGTTGTCTCATTAGCTCCCCCGCATCTAAAAAGTATAAAGAGATAGTGCGCAAACGTTTAAAAGGAATCCCATTTTCATATATTACTCAGTCAAAGGGTTTTTATGGCCTTGATTTTTTTGTAGACAAACGAGTGCTTATCCCTCGTGCTGACACGGAAGGCCTTATTGACTGGACGCTCCAACACGTTGACCGTGAAAAAAAAATACACATTGTAGATATTGGTACGGGTAGTGGCTGTATTGCGATAACGCTTGCAAAATATTTTCCCCACGCACAATTAACAGCAGTTGATACGAGTGAACACGCCCTTGTTATCGCAAAAAAAAATGCTCGCCTTCACAAGGTTGCGCACACTATTACGTTTAAAAAGGGATCACTACTTACACCGATAAAAAAAGATGTTGACCTGGTTGTGTCCAATCCTCCGTACCTCGAGAAACACGAACTCGGGAATGTCCCATTTGAGCCAGTCGAGGCACTTTATGGTGGCAAGAACGGACTCGAATTTATCGACCAGTTATTAAATCAAATAATCCAAAAAAAAATTCAAGCTGCTATTATAGAAATCTCTCCCACTCAAGAACATTGGCTTGCGTACAAACTACAGGAAGAAAAAGAGTACTCATTTCGGTTTCTGCCAGATCTTACTAGCAAAATTCGTTTTGTGGTAATACAAAAGCGCCCGGGATAAAAATCCAGAGCGCTGAAGACGGTGCTTTTGGGAAGGCCGAGGCTTTTTCTGATCTTATCGCAGGCATATTCAAGCTCAACGCAGATATATGCCGGAAGATACGCAAATCGCTTCGGTATTTTTTTTGCAAACAATCGAAGCAGCTCAGGATAAATTGCCTCCGTCTCTCTCAGTTGTTTTAGGCGGAACGCTCGACTTTCATCCAAAATGTTTCGAATATTATGAAGTCTGTCGGCAAACTTGACCAGCAGAATCCACCAGTCCCTTGAAACCACTGATTTAATGCCCCAGTAATAATCCTTTCCTCGTTCCTTGGTGATAACACGAAGACCACGGTATACGTTTTTGCCGAAGATCTTTTCGATGTCTCTCCAGCTTAAAATATACGAGTCTTCCCCTAAATCATGCATGAGCGCGGTGATGATAATGAATCCAAGAAACACCTTGAACTCGAGCATAATAATCAAAGCGACCGATTTACAGTGGTCAAAGTACCGCGTCCAATTGTCGCGTCTTGTTTGCCCTTTGTGGCCGTATTTGGCCAACCGATACGCAAGCATGGCGTCGTTAAACTCTTCGAAATAAAGCTGCGTTCCTGCGATTTCTTCAAACATCGGACGGGTATATATTTTTCTTGAATACCCTATCCGTTGGCGCCTTTTCTTTTTCTTGTTGGTGGCCATGAGGGCACCTCCTTGGGTTGGGAAATAGCAATGTTCACGTTACCTTATCATAAGGTTCCTACCTGTCAAAATTTACATACATTCTAATTAAAAAATTATACCTATAATTAGCCAAAAAACATAACCTTAGCCAAAAAGCCTCTTGACAGGACTGTATATTGGGTGTATAGTGGCTAGTTACTTTGAAAACTCAACGATAGCGCAAGAAGAGAGACATTACGGGATTACACCCTAATGATTGCGAATTACAACCTTTATAGGCGTTTGTGTCCTGTATGGTCTCTATTCTACCTCCCTTGAGATCATACGAGATACAACGCCTATTTTTTAGTAAGACTCGGAAGAAACATGGAGGAGAGAGCTGGTTTCAAACCAAGTCACGCTGGAGCAATCTAGCAAAACCTGGACGAGAAACTTGAACATGCTGGGTAGCTCTTCGGAGCATAAGCCCTGACATATTCGCCTCCATATTTCTTTCAAGCGCTTAAGAGTTTGAAAGAACGGGGACGGCATAATCCATGTGATGAAGCTGTCCCCACAAACCCTTTTACAACATTGCGTGATCTGACTTGGAGGGCGATGAAAAAGATTTTTCTATGTACGATTTATCTGGTCTGACTAGATGATTCGCACAATCAAAATCCGACTCATGTGTTCTTCGGAACAAAACATGAATCCATCACCCCCAGATCAGATCATCCAACGATTAAAAATTCTGGCAGCATAACGCAAGGACGCGCCCTAAATAATATGGGATGAGGAGTTCGACTCTTCTCCAGGATATGAGGAATCAACTCTATCCATGCTGCCGACAAATCAAGAATAGAGCTTATCTCTATTCAATCAATCCAAGGGCGAGCGCGCACATAAGTCTCGCCCATTTACCTCAGACAATAAGTTAGCTTGTCGGTTGAGGTAAAAAAGATCATTACAATTCACACGAACAAATTCCTGCAAACAAACTTGCAGGAGAAGGAGGCAACGTGAAACGTATTCTCACCTTTACTCTGGTGCTCGCCGTGTTGGTGGCACTCCCCTTTAGCATTCATGCGAAGGAATGGTCAACCGTTGGCACAAATCCGACGACAACCTCGATTGTCGAGACCATGAAAAAAATGGATTTCGACACAGCGGTCGTCAGATTCGTTCAGCAGAACTTTCCCGACACGACGTATGTCATGAAGGGAATGATCTTCAACCAAGCATCGCAGGGTGATGCC
Organism: uncultured Gammaproteobacteria bacterium; assembly: GCA_964524365.1. Lineage (GTDB taxonomy): Bacteria > Patescibacteriota > Patescibacteriia > PEXW01 > CAZGDO01 > CAZGDO01. The sequence goes on from CAZGDO010000007.1 coordinate 7,031, forward strand.
AAAATCCAGAACAACGTTACAATCGGATTTGACTCGACAAAAGCGCTGGTTTGGCGGACAGGCGATTTAGACGTCTATTACGTCCTCGAGTGTAACAACGTGCTGTGGAAAGCCGCATGCACGGAGTCGCAAACCATTGCGCCTGCCCCGGAAGAGTCGCCTGCCCCGGTCGTCACACCCGCAACTACGAACGATGCTGGAAGCTTCTTTGCTGACTGGTTCACAAAGCTGCTTAAAATCGGCCTCGGTGCACTCTTAGCGCGTGGCACTTATCGCTCTTCTGCGCCTACTCTGGAGAGTTCTCCAGCATGGGTGGGAGTCGACGACAACGGCTGCTACTCCTCCTGCACCACCGGCTCCAATAACTCCTATTGTCCCGCCGGCAGCGCAGACTGATCCTCTCGCCGAACAGATTGAGCTGTTAAAGCGACTGCTGAGAGAACGCGATGCTCTCGATGAAAGAATCTCGTCACTAAAGACGAGAATCAGACTCGAAGCCCGCGATCGTCGGGCCAACCTCGACGAAATCGATCGGCTCATTGGCTAGTAAGCCCTCGTGTGAAATAAGGGTCTTCTGTTACAAATACAGAAGACCCTATCACCTTAGATGGTAACAATGTTGCGATCTGAGGTGATTCTACAAGAAACTTAAAGTTCAGATGAACGATCTGTTCATCTTTCTCTTCCAGCGCGTAAGAAACTCTCTTCTCTTATGTGCTGGAAGAGGAAATCAATGCACCTATATAACATATAGCGAAAGGATCGCGCAGTGAAAAAAGGAATTTTATTCACACTTCTGGCAATTGTTGTGATTGCCGGTTCGATGTATTCGTACACCAAATGGTTTACGGAGCCCGAGCCCGTGAAACTTTGCACTGTGGAGTTTACTCTGCAGGCAGTTACACCGCTTGGAATCAGTTCTGATTCCACGGTCATGCTGACACCAGAACGGACATTCTTTGTCGATTCGACCGAATATCGGATCCTCGAGGTTGTCGCCGACAGCACTATGCCGTTTATGAAGGTCATACCTGACAAAGAGATGTCGCGGCCAGTCAAAGTCGTCTTCGAGCATCTGTACGATGACGGTCACATGATCGCACTCGCGCGGGTCAGCTCGTTCACGTTCCTGAATTGACTTTTCCGCTATGAAATGAGGGGGTTGCGAGCGAAATATGCTTGCACCCCCTTTTCCCCTTGATTTCTTCTTCGTTATGCGTTACACTCCCTTTTCTGAATTTCTAGAAATAAAAGTTTTATAGAAATGAAGGATCATTGACAACCTACAAACCCTATCACAACAGGAGGCAACATTGCGAATCATTGCAGTACTCGTGGCGCTTATTATGAGCGTCTCAACAGTCAGTGCTCAAAGTCAGGAAGATACTTTTGTTCTTCAGGACTTTGCATTGGCCAAAGGAATGTCTGACAGTCAGTTCGTGAAAGCGAACATGATGGTTCTCTCATTTGTGGCCAAACAGCTTAACGCAAACCCTAAACTCCACGCGGAAATAACTGCATGGGCTGATGCGACCCAATTTACGCTCCACCACGATCAACTGAATGCCGCGACGGCAACGTCCCGATACAATGTAGTTGTGGGCATTCTTGTAGATTCACTCGGTGTCGACCCGCAGCAACTCGAAGCGATGCGACCTCGTGAGTCCTCGCTGAAAGGCGGACAATACAGAAAGGTTGAAATACGTATCCACGAACCGCCTGTATATGTTACGCAATGGGCTTTGGATAGTCTTGGGCAAGAACTCCGAGCTGAAATACGAAACCAACAACGGTCCAACATCACAAACGTGAGCAACTTCTTCTTTTCTATCGCCGAAATCAAAATTGGCATTTCTTCGCACGTCTATGGGAACATCATCCCCGTGATTGTCGGCCGACTAGGAAACCAGACTCTATCATTCGAAGCGACCTTCGGCAATTCAATCTTCACAAAAGAGAAAACGTTTGCCAAGGAACGTCTTCATGTCAGCTACACGCTGGTTTCGGGAAATGCACGATATCGTCCGTGGAATCATCCAATTGATCTTATCGCTGGATGGCAGCGTCTACAAGAGCGATCGACCGCTTATGGTCGATATACGCGGAAATCCTCAGGACCAATCCTGGGGATCACCTGGTATCCGTTCACCCACGTCTCATTCTTAGGGATGTGGACACCGGCCGAAGAAGACACATTCGGAGTCAATCGCGTGGCCTGGCACTATAATCGATTCCAGGTCGCGGTAATTGTTTCAAAGCTGTGGGAGAAATAACATGAAAAACTCAACGCTTTTCTTTGTTGTTTTGTCTGCAGTTCTTCTGGTAATGGGCTGCGACCAAAAACTGGATCTTCAAGGCCCGCATGACCTTGCGCTTCTTGAGGTGTCAATAACCGTTAACCCAGAAATAATCCCGGTTACCTACGGTGCTGGACTCTACGCACGCATCACAGGCGCGGAACTGCCCCTTCAAACTGCCGAATGGCGATACGAAGGGCACTTCCTTTCAAACGCCGAAGCCGTAACGTTTGTTCCACAGGAGACCGGTGACTACCGGTTTTCATTCCGCGTGAAAGACGCTGTTGGCCGAGACACGACCGTGTTTGCGACATTAAACGCAATCCCCCTGGATAGTATCTATGTTCCGCCAGATACCATAACGCTGCCACCAGATACGGTAGTCTTGCCTCCGGACACGATCATTGTGATCCAACACGACACAACCTTTGTGTACGACACAACATATACGATCGACACAACATATACGATCGATACGCTGATCCAGTACGATACCACCTATACCGTCGACTCGGTATACACAGTTGACACTGTAAGCGTCTTCGATACAACTGTCGTGGTTGACACAGTCTTTCAGAACATCTACATCACCGACACGGTTTATGTTGATAATCTGATTTACAAAACATGTCAGCCGTGGCTCATACAGTACGGCAACATGTCAGTAACCATCAACCTTGGAAATCCGCATACCGGCACCTACACGCTTGCGGCCTTCCGAAAACGGCTGACAGAAAGTCTACCTGAGGACTTAGAACTCAAATGGGATTTTGGGAACGGCCAGGTTCAATATACCTCAGTCCACGGCGACGCGGAATTGGTAGAATCATTCTGGAATATTGATCTACCACGTCACGCGAAAGTGACGATTTCGTTTGTACTCCCACAATTTGCCGGAAAAATTACCGGCACACTGTGCTGGGAGTATTTCAAGGGTAACTGGTGGTGGCTTTCACAACCTGTTACTGAGTAGCTCTTTCAATCTTATTCTCTTTTGGGGAAGCGACACGTTCGCTTCCCTCTTTTATTTGCGCGCGTTATGACGCATCGCCCATTCGATCGCTTCTGCGACTCCGTCTTTTTCCCAGGATGAAACCACATACCGTGCTTCCTTTTCAACAATGGCTGGCGCGTTTTTTACTGCGACTGAATATCGCACTTTCTGAAGCATAGGGATATCGTTCATCCCATCGCCAATCGCCATAGTTTGTGAAAGCGGAACTTTTATTTGTTTTGCAAGATACGCAACTGCTGTGCCCTTATTGATCTCGGGGTTTAAAAATTCAAGCAAATTCGGACGGGTTATCGTAATATACATTTTATCGCCCCACTTTGCGCGTGCTTTCCGTGCAAGCACGCGAGTTTTTTTGTCAGTTGAAATCATCATAGCTTTAATGGGTGTGCGAGGTAACGAAAAACTTGAAAAATTCACCAGTGTTATTTCTGAAACCTGTTCTATATTATCTAGATATTCTTTTGCAAAAGCATCAAGTGGCCGATTAAAAAAAATCACAGAATGGTGTGACACATAAAAAGCAATCTGCACATGATTTCGTTTCGCAAAAGCAACAAGCTCTGGTACAAAATATTCAGGAAGCATTTTCTCGATGTGCACTTTATGCGTATTGCGAACGAGCGCACCATTATAGCAAATCACCGGAAGTCGGATTCCGAGTTTTTGCACAAACGGTTCGGCAGTTTGAAACGTCCGCCCTGTGGCGATCGTCACCTGGATTCCTTTCTTTAACGCACGCCGAATCGCTTTTTTGTTCCGTGAACTTACGCGCAAATCCATGCCAATAAGCGTATCGTCAAGGTCAACGACAATGAATTTAATCATGTTATTCGAATGTTACCTCATGATCTAAAGGAATAACCTCAACAAAAATATTACCACGTGGAAATACTATCTCTTCACCGCTTTCATCATAAAACATTGTTCGATCGCTTACGAGTTCTTTCTTCCATGTGCCTTCGATGCGTTTGCCTTCAAAAATAATATGCGCTGTGCCTGTGCCGAGAATATTTAGTGTTAAACGGCCATGATCGCCAATTGAAACTATCGGAGGGATAACCTGTGCAATAATTGTTTTTGCGGTTATTTGCGCACCAGTTGCAGCATCCTCGTGAGCAACGCCAGCTTGAAATCGCTTATAACGCTTTGTATTCGGAACATACTCCCAGCGGACTAGCGAGCCTAATGCGTTTCCTGAAAAATGCAAATTGATGTTACCACCATCAGCAAGCGTGCCCTTCTGCGGTGTGTCATCAAACTGCCACTGTGAGACTGTTGTTGGGGTAACCCACTTATTATCACGCACGGCTCGGCTTAATAGCTCAGAACTTGTAAATAAATTATGTGGAGATTCATGAGCATAATCTCTCCAAAAAAATTTTCCTTCAATAACATCTTTTATTTCATATTGTCGTATCTTTTGAAGTGCTTCTGGGCTGCCACCAGCATGCGCATACGCCGCATCAATCGCGTCTGCCCATTGGGTGAAATACGGTCGCGCTGAACGGATGGGACCGATGCTCTCCTGCGTGCCATGATCAAAAATTCCCATAAAACGAGTAATGCTCCCTTCAACGAGAGTTTCGTATACTACAGATGCGTTTTGTAGATTTGCTTGTGGCCGTGCAAGTGAATGATTGTCAAACATAACTGCGTAGGGGTGATGAATCTCCTGTTGCGTGAGTCGTGTACCATCTAAAGCGTTAACTTTTCCGTCGCTGATCGGTACGTCCAGTTCATCACCATCATGTGTATCAGTGTTTGTAAGTGTTGAAACTGCCGCATCTATTACACCACGAGATCCAGCAACATCAAATTGGTATGCCCATGCGGTAAATAAAACAAACAAAACTCCAAAAGCAAAAATAACACCCCCAATTATCCACGGATCAAGGTGTCGCCAAACTCGAAGCTTTTTTTGTTGATCAATTTTCTTTCCATCAAACTTTTTCTGCTCGGATATCACCTGTTTCGGGTTTATCGTTTTTGGTACTACGGTTTTTGATTGATTCTTCTGTCCCTGAGAAGTGTATTTAAATTGTTGTTCCTTTTTTGTATTGTTTTTTTGTTTTTGTTTCTTTGACATAGAAAAACCTAATTATATGAATAATTTTGCCGATCCTGTTCGATTACTTCTACCCAGGTTTGCCCTGCGTTAAGTTCCACCTCTTGACCAGCCGCATTATAAAATCTCGTGCGAGCAGTTGCGCTGTCTTTTTTCCACGTCCCCTCTATCGCGTTGCCATCTTGGAATACAATTGACGTACCTGATCCAACCGTCTGGATGTTTAATCTCTGGACATCATAATTTGTAATTGTAACAAACTGTAAAATCACATTTTTCGGAGCAACTTGGGCGTTAAAGTCAGCAGCATCAGTAAATGTAGCTCCGCCCTGAGATCGTGTATAGGTGTTTGATTCTCGATCATACAAATATTCAACTTCATAGCTAAATGTCGAGAAATCAATGTTAATCTTTTTCTCATCAAGTGGTCGTTCACTCAACGGAGCCTCATCTTTAAATATCCACGGCGAGAACTGTCCTGTTTCAGGATATCCCTTGTCGCGAGCGGCAAACGTGAGTAAGCGAGAATTAGTAAACATGTGGTGCGGAGGTAATTTCCCCTCTTTATAGAAAAAAGCGCCACTATTGTAAAATTGATCAAAATCTTTTACGCCTAAATCTTTAATTTTCTGCAAACCTTGAGTGCTTCCACCGACATGTACATACATTGGGCTGTATTCGCTGGCCCAATCGACGAAATACGGCCGCGCAGAACGGACGGGGCCAATGTCACCCGTATTTTCTTCGGTGGTAAATAGAAGCAAGAAACGAGTTATGCCGCCTTCCGCTAACGCCTCATACACGACACCCGCTTTGTTAAAACCAGACTGCGGGCGAGTTGTTGCAAGATTTTCAACCATGATAGCTCGAGGAAATATATTTATAAGACTTTCTTCAACACGAACTCCATCGAGCAGTCTCCTATTTTCTTGTTGTGGCGTAAGAATCTCGTTGGAATTGGTTGATTGATTAGTTGGAGTATTTGACTGGAACAAAAAATAACCTGCAACGGCAAGTGCGATTACAACCGAAGCTCCCCCTCCGATCCACAGATACACATTTCGTTTCCTCTTCCCCCACGTGTAATCCCTGGGATTGTCGCTCACTGGCATAATGTTATTTTTTATCTTCTGAAGTCTTTTTATTAGTTGACTCGGGCGTAGGTGCGACAGTCTCGCCTTCAACCGCCTCTTCTTGTTTGCCTTTCTCTTCAACTTCTACATCTTTCAATTCTGCGTCAATCTTAGAATCCAATTCCTCAAGTTCCTTTTCAGAACGTGGCTCGTCAGCAAAAACAACTACCTCCTCAGATTTTTCAGTAAAGGTGACACCGTGTGGCGCCTTCAAATCGCCAATAGTAATACGATCTTCGAACGTTTGTAAGGATGATATGTCTACTTCAAATTCATGGATCAAGTCGCTAGGGAGACATTCAATTTCAAGTGAATCATGATTTTTTACCAAAATACCGCCCATCTCTTTGACAACTTTTGCTTCTCCAATGAATTTCAAATCTACGTCTGCTGTCAACTTCTCATTCATATCAATTGCAAATAAATCAACATGCAACACTGACTGATTAACCGGATGACGGTGAACGTCATGGATCAAAACTTTGATCGGTTTTTTACCTTCGAGTTGCAAGTCAATAAGCGTAGACTCACCTGCCTGCTGATACAGCTTTGAAAATACACGTGCATCGAGCTCAATGTGCTGATTCTCTTTTACTTTCCCATACACAACACCGGGTATGATCCCCTGGGAACGTAATCCTCTATTTTCTTTCTGAAAATGTGTACGCGTTTTCGCGTCCAGTACGAGTGACATATTGTATTATTTAACAACTAATCTTCATTGTGCATCAAGCACGAATTCAGGCTGACAATCCAGGATTTCATGAAGTGCGATGCAATCTTCAGTTGTAACTGATGATTGTCTCTGGAACTTCTCTCCCTCTTCGCTCGTAAGATCGGTAATAACACCGACTGAATTTATTCCACTTTCTGTAAACACAATAACAAACATTGCTGCGTGCCTGCAGTTTGTGCACAACAGATGCCACAGCTGCGAATCGTCGTTCTGACGCAGCATCCGGGCCTTTAAGAGATCATAATGATGATCGCAAAGTGGACACCGGAACACCCGAGTGGAATATTCATAGCGGTCAAAGTGCACTGAGGAATTCATGGAATAGTGACCAAAAATTTGATCAGGCTTGAACGACCTCACTATACAATGAATCGGGGTTACATGTCAAGACCTCGTTGTCGATTCTGAAAGTTTCTCTTGGATTGCGACCCCTTGTACGATACCAAACGCAATCATCATAGCGATCAAAGAACTTCCTCCTGCGCTGACAAATGGCAGTGGAATCCCTGCTACTGGGAAAAGCCCAACGTTCATACCTATATTAATCACAGCGTGAAAGAAAACCATCAACATCACCCCATATACAACAAGCGTTCCAAATGGGTCTTTTGACCTCATGGCTATCTTTATACTTCTATAAAGAACTAACCCAAAAAGAAGCAATACAAGACCTGCACCGATAAATCCCAGTTCTTCTGCAATAACCGCAAAAATAAAATCAGTCTGTTGTTCTGGCAAAAACTGTAGTTGACTTTGTGATCCATATCCTAAACCGCGACCAAACCACCCGCCAGATCCAATGGCGATAATGGACTGAGTCACATGATACCCACGACCAAGCGGATCGAGTGACGGATCAAACAGTACCTGTATACGTTCTTTTTGATAGTCGCGCAAAAACCAAAACCAACCTGATGCGGACACAAGAATTATCAATAGTCCAACCAAAAGAATCTTTGTTATTTTTATGTTTGTAATCAGCATCAGAATTAACGTTGTTCCGATAACAACGAGCGCAGATCCTAAATCTGGCTGGAGCATGGTCAAAAAAACAATGCCAAACATAAGCGCGCCTAATGTTCCTATATTTTTCCACTCATTCATCCGCTGTCCGCGAAAGACTAAAAAAGCTGCCATCGCAAGAATCCAAAGCACTTTCACGATTTCAATTGGTTGTAAGCCGAAAGATCCGATTCTAAACCAACCCGTGGTGTTACGAATGGTCGTGCCAAAAAGTAACACAGCGGTAAGTAATATAAGTGCAATAACATAAAAAACGCCTCCGAAAGACCGCAAGCGACGGAAATCAATACTCGCAAAAAAAATGTAGACAACTACCCCGAGTATGGCAAAAATCCCTTGACGCAAAAAACTTTGATATCCCTCGTCGGAATTTTTTCCCGAACCATAGAGCGCAGACAAACCAACTAACAATAAAAGAAGGATGCTAAGTGTGAGCACCCAATCGTTCGCTTTGAAAAACAACACCAATCGACGTACCATGCTTATATTTGAATATTTTGAGAGTCCAAAACGTCAACCTCTGGAAAAAATGTAATTGCGGAAAATTGCCCTAAGGTATTAGAAAACTGAAACGTCAACTCGCGCACCTCGCGCTGTGCTAAATTTTCTACGTAAAATTGCTTCGCGTTCACCAGCTGTGATCCGTTTCTCACGACCACCACAACCTTCATGTTGTTTATTGTATATAAGGAACTATTTGTGACGGTCGTTGTTACCTGACTAACTGCCTGAAGTCCGCTCACACCCTGCACGGTCACAAATTTATGTTCAGCTGGCGTAAAGGTAAGCGGAAGTTCAGGGAGCTTTTTCTTCGGCGTCCGCTGCCATACGGCACCTTCAAACTGTGCGGTTACATTCGCTCCAGCAGATCCACTCAATAATACAATACGGGTTTCTCCAGCCGGCACACTTATGTCGCGCGGATCTATAGTTTCTGAAGAACCAGTCACAGAAACCAAAGCTGATTTTAATGACCAAAATGGATTTGTGTTTTCTAGTGTGAGAGCGTAAATCATTTTACCTTTTCCATCTGCCACGCTTTCAAGGCTAGAGACTGTTACATCCTTAGGTGTATTCCGCGATGTCGCATCAGCACCAATAACTCGGGATGCACCAACCTCAGAAACCCATTTATCAACAACGCCATACCCGACAAGAGCTGAAATACCGTTAGTAACAACAAATGCTATTAAAATGAGGTCAACACCGAGAAGCACAATAGCCCACCAACGAGTCAAATCCCGCCGATTATTTAGGTACCAATAATTTAGTTTTATCCAAATATCACTTACTTCTGGCATATATGCAGTGTACAAGGAAATATGCCCTTCGGTAAAGACTTCACTCAAAGGGCCGGCTATGATATACTTTTATCGTATGATAGACACAAGTAGCGACATTTTAAACCTCGTGCTCGCTGTTTCAATAGCTGCGTTTACGGCCTTTTTATGTTGGCTTCTTTTTGTTATTACCTCAACAATCAAACGGACATTGAAAATTTTAGATGAAATATCAGCGCTCGTAGAATCCATTAAAAACAAAGTTGAACGCGCTGAAAAGCTTTTCACTGCTGTCGAAGAAAAATTAAAAAGTGTCTCTTCGTTTTTACCACTATTACTGACGGGGATAAATAAAATAATCGATTTCGTAAAAACGAAAAACGAACAAAAACGAACCCGTAAAAACTCCAAGTCTAACGCGTAATTAATTATGAGTGCTTTGCCGCGGAGGGGCACCGCCTCGCGCTAATCATCACACGCACATAGGTGCGCGAATTGCTTTCTTATGGCCTTTACACACCTTCACGTCCACTCACACTATAGCCTACTTGATGGCTTGCCAAAAATCGATGATCTTGTAGAACGAGCAAGAAGCCTCGGCATGAAATCGCTTGCGCTCACAGATCATGGAAACATGTATGGTCTTATTGAATTTTATCAAAAAGCACAGAAAGCTGGGATCAAGCCAATCCTTGGTGTGGAAGCCTATGTCGCTCGCCGCACACGATTTGACAAAGAAGCCAGTGAAGACACGAAGCCATATCATCTTATCCTCTTGGCAGAAAACTTTATTGGTTACAAAAATCTAATAAAACTTATAACGCGGGCAAATCTTGAAGGCTTCTATTATAAACCTAGGATTGATTGGGATCTACTTGCCCAATACCACGAAGGACTCATAGCGTGCACTGCTTGTCTTAATGGAGAAGTTTCACAGAATTTTTTAAATTTTGGTGAGCCACAAGCACTCGAGGTAATAAAAAAATTTCAAAACACGTTTGGAAAAGACAATTTTTTTCTTGAGGTACAACCACTTGATAACCCGGATCAGCGTCGACTGAATGAGTTTCTCTTACGCGTCAGCAAAGAACAAAACATACCTGCGATTGCAACGAATGATGTCCACTACATATCAGAAGAAGACGCTGATGCGCAGGACGTTTTAATTTGTATCCAAACAAAACATAAACAAACAGACACTGATCGCATGTCACTGATGGGACAAAATCTTTCAATGAAAAATGAGGATGATATGCGAGCATCGTTTCCAGACAACCCAGAGGTCTGCGAAGCAACGGAAGTACTTGCTGCCCGATGTCAAGTAGATTTGGCGTTTGGTACACCACTCCTGCCACACTTCCCACTTCCTGATGGCATAACCGCCGATCAACGTCTCGAGGAGCTTTGCAACGAAAATTTACTTACACGGTATTCTCACGCAAAAGAAAACACGAATATAGAAAAACGTTTGAAGTTTGAACTTTCGACAATCCGACAGACGGGTTTTGCATCATATTTTCTTATTGTCCACGATTTTGTGAATTGGGCAAAAAATCAAAATATAGTCGTTGGTCCTGGCCGTGGTAGTGCAGCAGGCAGTATGGTTTCGTATTTGTTAAATATAACAAACGTCGATCCTATAAGATACGAATTACTGTTTGAACGTTTTTTAAATCCAGAACGTATCTCGATGCCTGATATTGATTTGGACTTTGCCGATACACGACGCGATGAAGTTATTCGATATGTTGAGGAACGATATGGAAAAGACCATGTGGCGCAAATAATTACATTCGGTACAATGGCGGCACGAGCGGCTGTTCGTGATGTTGGGCGTGTTCTTGGTCTCCCATATTCATATTGCGATCGCATTGCAAAACTTATTCCTATGTTTACGACACTTTCCGAGGCGATAGCGACGGTTTCTGAATTGAAAGAAGTTATGCGGGACGCGGAAGGAAAAAAGCTTCTCGAAATGGCTAAAAAACTTGAGGGTGTTGCGCGCCACACGTCTACGCATGCGTGTGGTGTGGTGATCACAAAAGATTCACTTGAAGAATACGTGCCAACGCAATACGCATCAACGAGCGACCAAACAATTATCAGTCAATATTCACTCCACCCTATCGAAGACCTTGGACTTTTAAAAATGGACTTCTTGGGATTAAAAAATTTAACCATAATTGAGCAAACGCTTGAAATAATAAAAAAAGCTCGGGGAATAGATATTAAAATTGGTGCGATACCGCTTGATGACGAACAAACTTTTAATCTGTTGCAACGCGGACAAACGGTCGGTGTTTTTCAGTTAGAGTCATCTGGAATGCGTCGATATTTAAAAGAGCTCAAACCAACATCACTCGAAGATATTATCGCCATGGTCTCTTTGTATCGTCCGGGGCCAATGGAATTCATCCCCGATTTTATTGCTGGAAAACACGGCAGAAAAAAAATACGATTTATCCACCCACAACTTGAGCATATATTAAACAAAACGTACGGCATTGTCGTTTACCAGGAACAGGTTATGCAAATTGCTCGCGACCTTGCGGGATTTACATTCGGGCAGGCAGATGTGCTCCGAAAAGCGGTCGGTAAAAAAATCAAATCACTTTTGGATGAACAACGCGATAAACTTATCGCTGGCATGATTGAACATGGGATCGAAAATGACACCGCGGTCGCAATTTGGAAATTTATTGAACCATTCGCACGCTATGGATTTAACCGCGCGCATGCCGCCTGTTACGCTATTATCGCATATCAAACCGCTTATTTAAAAACACATTATCCTGACGAATTTATGGCCGCTCTTATGACCTCTGACCAGCACAACATGGATCGCATCGCTATTGAAATAGAAGAAGCCCGCCAGATGAATATTACGGTTTTGCCTCCTGACATTAACGAAAGCTATTCGACCTTTACTGCTGTTTTCGACCAACAAGCAAAAGAGCCAACCCATAAAATTAGATTTGGCTTTTTGGCAATAAAAAACGTTGGAGAGAACGTGGTAAAAGCAATTGTGAAAGAACGAAAAACAAACGGATTATATCAATCATTAGAAGACTTCCTTTCGCGTGTTGAATCCAAGGATTTAAATAAAAAATCTCTTGAAAGCCTCACGGAATCAGGCGCACTTGACAATTTTGCTGAACGAAATCAAATTGTCGCAAACATAGAAAGTATTCTCCACTTCGTACGTGCGCAGCACGAAGAACGTGAAAGCAAACAGACCAATTTGTTTGGCGGCATGAGCAATCAAATGAATAAACCAAAAATTTCCCTAGCACCTGCGGAGCCCGCATCTCAGAAACAGCGACTTGCGTGGGAAAAAGAACTCCTTGGTATGTACATCACGGAACACCCGATTACTCGTATCGTAAAACGGATGGGCAAACGTGTTGTGCCGATTGCCAATATATTGCAGGATAAAGAGCTGGGGAACCGTCGCATTGAAATTGTCTGTGTCATTGCCCAGACAAAACGGATCCTCACAAAAGCCATGGACTCCATGTTATTTGTAAAGTGTGAAGACCAGACCGGGTCAATCGAAGTTATTGTGTTTCCCCGAACGTTACAAACATATCCAACGCTCTGGCAAGAAGGAAATATTATATTGGTAAAAGGGAAAAAATCAGATAAAAATGGCGAGGATAAAATTATCGCGGAACAAGCGGAATTAATCCCCGACACAGCCGACGAACTTATTATTGACATTCCAAAAGGTATACACAAAGATGATTTTGCCGCTGTGCAAGCACTGCTCAAACAACACCCAGGAGGGCTCCCTGTGAGATTTGTAGTTGAAAAACAGACAGGCAAGACAACTATCGCGACTCCGTATAGAATAGAAATGTCACCCGACCTTAAGGGAAAGCTCGCTGAGCTTATCGGCATAGATCATATTCAGATGGCGTAACCTATGGCAACAAAAACCAAAAAAGAAACATCTTCATACTCATCAACTAAAACAACACGCCAAGTTGCTCGGTTTGCTTGGATTTTCATTATGATGAGCTGTATGCTGACTGCACTTATCATTTACTTCACGTCGGTTAAAACGAAAATAACTATCCAAAGAAATACGTATCCGATTCAGGCAACATTCGTAACTACAGTCAGCGAGAACCCGCAAGATAATCAAACTCAAGGAACCTACGAACAAAAAACTGTTGACTACACGTTCACAAATACTAGTCTCCAAACAACAACAGAAACAACCGAAAAAGCCGAAGGCATAATACAAATTACAAATGACTGGACTCAAAACCAACCACTACAAGCAACTACACGTTTCCAGTCGCCTGATGGAAAAATTTTTAGATCAACAGAGCGTGTCGATGTGCCTGCGGGAGGAACAGTAAATGTCCATGTTATCGCCGATGAAGCCGGTGTGTCTGGTACCCTTCCAGTAGATACACATTTTACGATCCCTGGGCTATGGCAGGGGCTGCAAGATCAAATTTACGGTACAAGTGTTGAAACTTTTTCTGGTGGCGTAAAAAAAATAGCGGTTATTTCTGCTACAGATATTGAACAAGCAAAAAAAGATGCGCTTGCCGGACTCTTAATAAAGGCAAAGGAGCAACTACAATCTACAGACCCGGAATCGGAAAGCTACGTACTCCAGACGGATTTGTTATTGTCCCAGGCTAATGCAACGGCTGGCGACAAAGCTGATTCACTTATCTATTCGGTTAGAGCACGCTACATCGCTCTGTCTATCCCCTCTCAAACGCTTTATAAGCTTCTCTACGACAAACTTGGTCTTATACTGACTGACGACGAAGAAATAACAGAAATTGATCTAGACGCACTCGATATCACCATAGAACACGTTTCTTCTGATTCAAAAAGTATCCAAATACGAATACACACAGAAGCTCTTGCGCAGCTGAAAGAAACTGCATCACTTTTTTCACCTGTTTCCCTTGCAAACAAAACACAAACAGAATTAGATGATGTTGCAACCGCCGAGCAAGGAATTACATCAATCCAAGCCTCATTTTCCCCTTTCTGGGTAAAACGAACACCGATGAATGATGGTAGAGTCACAATAGACATCCATTGACGAATAAGCTATTTTTTAGTATTCTACAATTATCTTGAAATGATTGAAACGTTCACCAAACGTTTTAGAGGCAAAAAAAACGCGGAACTCTAGGGTTTCCCCTAAATTTCAAGGGTAAAATATACTAAAGCGTTCTCCTAAGATGTGCACTAGACAGGAGAAAACTTGGGTGGAACCGCCCGAACACATCGGGTCCCAAAATACCATTTGGGATTTTATTTTTATTTTCTCACTCTATGTCAGAACAATCACTTACAAACATCCGCCATTCACTTGCTCACTTATTAGCAGCGTCAATACTGGAGTTATTCCCTGATGCAAAACTAGGAGTTGGCCCGGTTATTGAACATGGTTTTTATTATGACTTCTTACTTCCTCGTGCCCTTACACCCGATGATTTGCCGAAGATACAAAAGCGAATGAAAAAAATGATTTCACGCAACTTGAGATTTGAGAAACAGGTGTTGTCACCCGACAAGGCAAAAAAATTATTCTCAACGCAACAGTTTAAAGTTGAGCTCATTGATGACTTACTTACACACGGGACAACAGTTTTTGATGAAATTCAAGGATCTCCATCGGGTCAAGGCAATAGCAAAACCGAAATAACCGCATATACGACTGGCTTATTTGTTGATTTATGCAGAGGGGGGCACGTACAATCAACAAAAGAAATATCCGCAGATGCTTTCGCACTCACACACATTGCTGGAGCATACTGGCGCGGTAATGAAAAAAATCAAATGCTTCAACGTGTGTATGGCGTTGCGTTTGAAACTAAATCTGAACTTGAGGAACACCTACAAATGCAAGAAGAAGCGAAAAAACGGGACCACAGACTTCTGGGCCAACAAATGAACTTGTTTGCTTTCGCTGATAATGTCGGTAAAGGACTCCCAATGCTGACTCCATATGGAGCCACAATTAGACGTGAGCTAGAACGATTTGTTCAGGACGAAGAAATAAAGCAAGGGTACAGCCATGTTGTTACTCCCCCACTCGCCAAAACCGATTTATTCAAAACATCTGGTCATTACCCATACTATAAAGACTCGATGTATCCAGTAATGAAGGTTGATGATGAAGAGCTTATCCTGCGTCCAATGACATGTCCACATCATTTCATGCTTTATAAATCACAACAACATAGCTATCGTGAACTCCCAATTCGATTTGCTGAACTTTCTCCGCAATTCCGATATGAAAAAAGTGGTGAGCTTTCCGGCCTCATGCGTGTGAGAATGTTTACGCTTTCAGATGCTCATGTTTTCTGCGCAAAAGATCAAACCGAGTCAGAAATAAAAAAAGCGTTAAAACTTATTGACTCAATAAATGGAACACTTGGGCTAAAAAAAGGCAAAGATTATAGATACAGACTTTCGCTTGGTGATCGAAAAGATAAGAAAAAGTATTACAAAGACGATGTTGCATGGGATCACGCAGAAGGAATTTTACGAAAAGTACTCAAAGAAACAAAAGCGCCATATTTTGAAGCGCAAGGAGAAGCTGCATTTTATGGACCAAAAATTGATGTCCAGATGAAAAAAGTAAATGGAATTGAGGAAAGCGCTTTTACTGTCCAATACGATTTCGTACTTCCTGAACGATTCAATCTTACGTACAAAAACACTAAAGGTGAAGACCAGCGTGTTACTGTGATTCACCGCTCATCAATTGGCGCATTTGAACGAACTATGGCTTTTCTTATCGAGTTTTACGCAGGAAATTTCCCACTCTGGCTCGCACCTATTCAAGTTGCTGTTATCCCTGTTGGGAAAAACCATGTATCGTTTTCGAAGAAACTTACTCAAGAACTTACTGAGCAAGGGATTCGCGTTGAGCTTTATGACGCCAATGAAACTGTTGGGCATAAAATCCGCGAGGCTTCACGAATGAAAGTCCCATATATGTTGGTAATTGGTGACAAAGAAATGAAATCAACGAAGCTGCACGTTCGTGAACGCGGAAAAGAAAAACTACGGCTCGCTGCCAAAATAACATTCATTGAGCACCTACTCTCGCTCATCTCGAATAGATCGAAAAAACTATAAGAAAAAGCCGCCTACTCACGAAGAGTAAAAACGGCCTATTCAAAGAACGAGATAACACCATATGCGCTTGGTAATACCCAACCAAGGTGACACGTAATACCAGCTGTAATAACAGCCCATCCGCGCCAGCCCATCTTGTTGTATTTCACCAAGAAAACCGCGAAACCGACTCCGCCTACAGGCGTGGGGATTCTTGGTAGTAAGCATAGCCCGAAAACGGTCCAGAGCCCGGCTTTAGTTGGATCCTTTCTAACGTCATCAAGATGGTTCCAAAAACGAACCACTAAATTCTGCTTGCGCTTGGGTAGGTGTACCACTTCATTGTGCGGTAATTGTTTAGCCTCCTGGTTGGTGAACATCTCCTTTACAAGTTCAAAGAAGATCTTCAGATAAAAAGCGATTTGATTGAGAATCTCTTTCCCAACTACGCTTATGATGTGAAGGAATTGCCGAGCACGACGGCTCAACAGTACAGTGCGTACAACGAATAAATCAAGGACAAGATTTGCTGCGTGCGCGGCATACAGACGCCACACGATATCCCAAAACGACATACCTTGATCCACAAGCCTACCCGCGCCAACCTCAACCGACATCATGAGGGAAATAAAATTATTTACTTTTACCCCCCATAAGAATGTGTCTAGGAACATATACAGCGTAGCAAACGGTACAGCGACTATTGCAAAGAACCAAAAAGGGTGTCTTCGCGTAAAAAGTTTAAGGCGCAAAAAGAGCCTTAATCGCTTCATGATCATCCTCCTTGGGTTTGGTGTTTGGGTTGTCAAAGAATGAAGAAATACCTTACCATTGATATATGCTTTCGTCAATCAAAAAACAGCGTATTATTGCCATTGTTGGCACCAACGCATCAGGGAAATCGAGCCTCGCAATCTCTCTTGCGCGCCACGCAAAAGGAGAGGTTATATCTGCAGATTCCCGACAGGTTTACAAGGGACTTGATATAGGAAGCGGTAAAATTTCAAAAACCGAACAGCGCATGGTCACTCACCATTTGCTCGATGTAATTTCACCAAAGACCACGTACGCAGTCTCACATTTTATTGCGGATGCAACTACGAGCATACGTCAAATTACCCAACGAAAACATATTCCGATTGTGTGCGGTGGAACTGGGTTTTGGATAGACACACTGCTTTTCGGAAAAGAGTTGCCGACGGTACAACCGAATAAAGCTTTGCGCGCTAAACTCGAAAAACAAAGAACACAAACCCTATTTGCAAAATTACAAAAAAAGGATCCAACACGAGCAAAGTCAATTGACCGAAACAATCGCAGACGCATAATTCGAGCACTTGAAATTATATCTGCAACAAAAAAACCTGTTCAACCAATTAAAACTTCGTTACCGTACTCAATTCTTTGGATAGGCGTCACACACACAACCGATAGTATTAAAAAACGCATACACAAACGATTAATGCTACGTATGCGGCAAGGAATGGTTACGGAAGTTCGACGACTTCACGCGTCAGGCATATCCTGGAAACGTTTATTTGAGTTTGGTCTTGAATATCGGTATATCAGCCTGTATTTGCAAAAGAAGGTTTCAAAAAAAGATATGCTAAAGGAACTTGAAAAAGAAATATACAGATATGCAAAGCGACAGAAAACTTGGTTTCAGCGCAACAAAGACATTCACTGGATTACATCCTATCGTGAAGCAGAAAAACTGGTTAAAATATTCTTGAAATGATACATACGATCGGCATTTTTATTCCTCTTTTTATCGCCCTCGGCATTTTGTATGGATTATCTCAGCTTACTGACCAGATGGTAATGCGCATACTTGGACGGAATTGGTATATAGCGGTTATGTGGCCCGGTGTTATCATCCATGAATTAAGTCATTTAATTGGCTGTCTCATTACCTTTACGCGGGTTTATAAGGTGAAATTCTTTCAACCGTCAGGGGAAACACTTGGGTATGTGTCGTATTCAAAAACAAGAAATCCGATTGTAAATGTTATTATTTCTATAGCTCCACTTTTTGGCACTTCGCTTGTCATATGGATTTTAGTACGCCTCTTGCTGCCCGAAGTTTTCGGCCACATTGCGTCTCAATTTTATTCTTCTGCGTTAAAACTAAATCTTACTTCTTTGAATTCGGCTTTCCAACTCTACTGGGATTCGTTGTATCCATTTTTGACAAGTCTTCCGTTTTCAGATTGGAAACTTTATCTTTTCATTTACCTAATGATCACACTAGCAAGCCACGCAGCACCATCAAAGATAGACCTCAAGCATACTGTTTTTGGAATACTTGGAATCGCAGCGTTTTTTATGCTTCTTGCCGGAATCGACAGCATATTCCATGCCAGTTTATCACAAACTATAGCCGTATGGCTTACTCGCCCGCTTTATTATCTGGCTTTATTTATTTTGTTCAGCGCGATATTTACCTTATGTGCTTTCTGTATATTGGCAATTTTTTCAATTGTAAAAAGAACAGTATCTCGAAAGTAATCAGTAGATCGTCGCTCGATTGGAAGGAAGTACGACTACTTTGGTAATGTCTTTTTCTGCGAGTAGGTACTGAAAAATTCTTGACATTCCAAATCCACATCCGACATGTGGAAATGATGGAAAATGGCGGAGCATAGATAGATACCAGCTGAACCCTTCTTCTGCTTTATCATCTTTTTGTTGAAGCCGTTTAAACATATCCGATGAGAAAAGTCGACGTTTGAATTCCTCATACGCATATACTCGTGCGGCAGATCCAACACACTCACCCCCAAATGGGACAACACAATCTGAACTTAAAACGTGTTCATTATCTTCTGGGTCAGGAATCATGTTGAAAAACTTTATAGCAAGGTCTTCCTTTTTCTGTTTAAACAGAGACTGCATCCTATCACTTTCGGGATTTGGAAAATGCGTTATAAGAACGGGTCCGTTTCCGTGATTCGCTATCAGCAATTGCTCTTGTGCTGAAGAAATATCATTACCCCACTCAAGCCCCAACTCTTGTATTGCGTCGCTATACCGTATTTTCGGGAATATTTTGGAAAAACTATCAAGGTGAGAAATGTCTTGAGGAACTCCATACGCTGATCTATCTGCTTCTGGGATGCTTTGTACAGACTTAACTACGCGTGTAATAAACGATTCAATTTCTGAAAGCAGTTGAGTGAAACTGCCTCTAAATTCAATTTCTACCATCTCAAATTCAGTTAAATGTCGCGTATCAACTTTTTGTTCCGCTCGTGCTGAGGGACCTGCACAGTACACTTTTGGAAGCCCACCTTCCCCTAGTAAAGACTCAAGATAAAGCTGCCCGGTTTGGGCGAAATATGCACGTTTTTTGCCGTCTTTAAACCAAGAAAAATCGCCTGCGACGGCGATTTCAAATAGTGTGTCAACGTTTTCACATGCTCCACTTGCTGGAACGATGCGAGGGACTGTCACTCTCACAAATCCCCGGTCACGAAGATGTTGTTCACCTTCGCGCATCATCCTGTCGCCGAAACGGACGATGCCAAAATTTGGTGTGTGTTCGCTCATATATTTATGCTTAGTGGATAAAAAAAATTCCCCCAACTTGGGGGAATCAGAGACACGGATTTTTAAAAAAATGCCGGGCACGTGCCCGGGACTTTTCCTTTTTTCCGAGTATTTCTGTTTCGTGGTATGTGTTTCGACCTTACGCATACTGCAGTAAACGATACGCGCTTTGCGCATTGCGGTCAAACAACGCTAAGGCTAGTGTTTTTTAAAGACTTATCCACACCTATCGAAGCAATGTTTCTAATATCTTCTTTGAAAGCTCCGGAGCCGCGCGTCCTTTTGTTTTTTGCATCACTTTACCCATAAAAAATTGAAGTAGAGCAGTTTTTCCTTGTTTATAAGACTCAACTTGATCTGGATGTTCATCAAGAACCTCTTGCGCAACATGAATGAGCTCATCCTCATTTGAAACCTGTCCAAGACCTTCTTGCTCTATTAGGTTTGACGGATCCTCACCTGACTGGACCATCCCAACGAGCATTGTGGCGGCTGTCGAGCTATTAATTTTATTTGTATGCAACAATAGCATCGTTTCTGCAAAATTTTCAGCAGTTAACTTCATGTTTGAAAGTGTTAATTCTTTTTCGCGAAGCGCTTCAAATAATTTTGTGACTATCCATGAACCTGCGAGCACAGCAAGTTGCTCGTAATCATCTTGAGAAATAACATGCTTAGGTTTCTCGGCAATTAACCAAGCGTGTACTTCTGACGCGACCTGCTCAAAAAAATCAGCGGCGGCGACATCAGCAATGAGCACGTCACGAATTGAGATATCAAGTTTGTATTGTTCTCCAAAACGATTACGACGTTGCTGTGGTAATTCTGGTGCAGCAGCTATAATTTCATTAAGCCATTCATTGCCCACCATAATTCGCGTGAGATCAGGTTCTACTAAATATCGATAATCTTCTGCGTTTTCTTTCGATCGTTGTTCAATAGATTCACCTTTTTCATCGTCCCACCCGCGTGTCGTTTCAATCATCGGAGGCTTACCTACCTCCCAAAGTGCTGTCTGACGTTTTACTTCAAAACTTAATGCGTGTTCAATGGAACGAAATGAATTCATATTTTTTATCTCAGTCTTTGGCCACAGGACACGACTCTTATATTCAAAATCAGGGAAACGCTGCAATTCGAAAAATGTCTCTGGTGTTGGTCGTAAAGAAATATTAGCATCACACCGTAACTGACCTTTCTCCATGTCCGCATCTGAGATACCAAGCGTACGGACGATAAGACGTAATTCCTGTAAAAATGCTCGGGCGTCTTCTGGGTTTTCAAAATCTGGTTTTGAAACTATTTCCACTAACGGAGTTCCTGCTCGGTTAAAATCAACAAGACTTGATGCGCTCCCTGGAACATGAATTAATTTTGCAGCATCTTCTTCAACGTGCAGACGTTCGAACCGAATTTTCTTTCGTTTATTTGCAACGCTGTATACAAGCTCTCCCCCAGAGGCAAGTGGTTCGTCATATTGAGAAATCTGGTAGCCCTTGGGAAGATCAGGATAAAAATAGTGTTTTCGATCGAATTTGCTCTGCGTATTGATCGTGCACCCTAAACTTGTTGCGAGGCGAAGAGCATATTCAATTGCTTGAACGTTTGTTTTCGGTAACACGCCTGGATGCCCCATACAAATGGGGCAAATGGAACTATTCGGAGCGTATTCATCGGGAGTCAGAGCGCAACCACAAAACATTTTGGTGTGTGTTTTGAGCTGCACATGGATTTCTAGTCCAATTACTGTTTCAAATTCCATATTATATATATTTCATTACTTCTTTCATAACCCGAGTATGCACCTGCTCAGGAGAAAGCAGCTGTTCTGCCTTCGTGCACTGAATAATACTCCAGGTACGATTTTTTTTAGCATATGCACGCGCGGTCTTATACGCTTTCTGTAAATGCGATCTACTCGCTTCATGTTTATCACGCGCAGATCCTTGCGGGTGTGTTGCGCGGTTTCTGTGTTCTATGAGGTTCCACGATATCCGTGTTGGAACATCGAGGAACAACACACGAGTTGGGCGGGGTATGTCTAAAGCTGTAAATTCTGCAATATCAAGCCACTGAAAAAAATCATCCCGTTCACGTTTATTTTTAAATTTTGCTCCCTGATGAATAATATTCGATGATGTATAGCGATTAGCTAGAATAATCTTGCCTTTGTTCAGCGCCTGTTGGATCTTAACACGCGCACTCCACCGGTCAAGCGCATACAGTAGTGAAGATAAATACGGACTAATTGTAAACACATCACCAAATTCTCCCTTTAAATAAGCCCCTACCATTGCTCCGAAAAATGAAGTGTTATACTGAGGGAAATCAACAACAAGAACGCTCCGTTTCTTTTTCTTCAAAGCGATTGCCAATAATTTTGTTTGTGTAGTTTTGCCTGAACCATCAGGTCCGTCAAGCACGAAAAA